>DLXW01000011.1:17928-20995 GCA_003448685.1 Cyanothece sp. UBA12306 | reverse complement strand
GGTGTTGTAGTTCACCCAGTTCTGGTAAAACGGACAAAATAAAGGTGTGTCATATTTGACTATATTTTTATGAACCCTATGTGACGACTCCCGACACTGAACGGAGTACCGTTACAGTGCGGGCTTCTCCAAGCCTCGAAAGACAGAGAGAACTTCCTTAGAGGTAAGATGAGTAGTAGAATCAACTATTACGATTTTACCTTTACGGCGTTTTATAGTAGGGAACTCGTCCAGCCCTACTCGTTTTATATTGATAGCTGCCGATATATCTCTATCAACAAAAACTTGTTCAATTTCATCCCAATATTCTCTGATGCTGCAATCAGTAAAAACAAATTCATCACGATAAGGCAACAGTTGGGATGTATAGGCAGGATTGATTTCAATCACAGCAACTCCAGCTTTTTCAGCTATGTAGTTAAAGATTGAAAAAAACTGTCCAAAAGCAGCATCAGACCAGGATTTATTAAGCCCTGATTTGGCACTTTGCCCGTTGGGAAGATATTTCCCCTTATCATCTTGCACGGGCTTATTTTTGCGACTTAATCCTTTAAGATTAAGCTTTTCATGAAAGAAAACTTGTTTTCCTGTTCTTAATAGTTTGTGCGCTGTAGAGTAAGCATGATCTTTTCTTGCCCTAGCAATTCTCTGATGTTCTCGACCTTCTCTTTTAGCCAGTTTTCTTCTGGACTTACTTCCCTGTTTTTTGTTAGCCTTTCGCTGTGAAACCTGAGCTAATCTTGCTTCAGAGTTACGAAAAGATTTAAGAGACGGAAGTTTTTTTCCGTCAGAAGTAGCCAGATAATCATCTTCATAAAGAACAGCATCTAAGCCTATTGAATTATCCCAGTTAGCTACAATTGTATCTTTGTTGAACTTAGGAATAGTAGGGTCATCAAGCCTTAGATTTACATACCACCCATCGGTTTTTTTGATAATCTGGGCTTGTTTGAGGATTGCTCCATCGGGTAAATATCGGTGCATTCTTACTTTAATTAACCCTATTTTTGGAGTTTTTAAGTAAAGGTATTTTTTACCAACAGAACAAGAATGAATACTTAATCCTCCTCCTTCAAATACCATTGACCGAAATCGGTTACTAGATTTAAAGCGAGGTTTCCCTGATCTTTTGCCACTACTATCCCCTGAGATATAACGAGAAATAGCCTTATCTACTCGCTTACAAACTTCTTGCAAGGTTAAAGATGGGACTTCTGAAAAGTTTAATTTTTCTCCTGACCAGTTAACAGTTACCATGTCTTTTTTAAGAATAGGTAACTGTTTTTTTTGTGAGTAGTAATTGGGTTTTTCTTTTAGTTCAGGGAGATGACAAATAAGAGAACAAGAATTGACTGCACATCGATTCTGTTCCCACCACTCGAAACGTTCGCCTAATTGACGATTAAACCAAAAACGACAAACCCGTAACCACCGATTTAGGGTAATTTTTTGCTCTGTCGTTGGCAATAACCGATACTGGTAGGTGTACTTCATAGGTGTAGGCTATTTAGGCTACTCTGATTATAACTATCCTTTTTTCCAATACTATCCTCAAATGGAGTTACCCAAGTTTATTAATAGCATTAAATCCGTTTCCAGTCGTAAAATTAGACAAGAATACTCAGAACACCTGAACAAGATATATTGGAAAAAGGTTTTATGGAATGAGTCTTATTTTATTGCTTCTTGTGGTGGTGTTACTATATCAGTTCTTAAAAAATACATTGAAGGACAAGATAAGCCCCAATAGATTATTTGTAAAAAGGGAGGGCATCGAACCCTCCCTTTTTACCCGCCTATCATCCCGACACTAAAACATTGGCGGTACTCACCTACGGTTCGATACATCCGCCTCGTTTATAGTGCGGGGCTTCTCGGCGGTTAGCTAAAAAAAATGGGTGGGAAAACTATAATTGTTCAATTTTTTTCTCAGAGTTATCCTGACTTTTAAGTCGAGTAATTAGATACCAATTTGGAGGAGATTGATCGAGAGGGTGGACAGATTCTAGGGGGAGTTTTTGCCAGGTATCTAAGTTAATTAATAGATAGGGTTGTTCTAGTATGTGCCAATATCTTAAAAGTTTTTCAGGAGTAGCAGGAATAACTTGGCGATCGCTATAGAAATTTAAAACTGGATCTTCTTCACTAAAATCAGCATAAATCACTTGATCAACAGGTACCCTATCGCTTAGCATAGCTGCTAAAGGTTGAACATATTGATTAGAAACCATAATCCCGTTCCAATAGGGAGAATTAACTAATAACAACAAAGAAACATACATTCCCCAAAACAAAATAATAATAAATTGAGGATCACGCTGAGTGATAAGAATAGCAGTCGTCAAAAAAGTCAAAGCGATCGCGCCTAAAGTTAAAATTAATAAAAATCGATGGGAAAGGTGACTAAGATCGAGGGGAAAATTGAGCCAAAAACTAAAACCTACTAAGCTAATTCCCACAGATAAACCAAATAAGATCATGCCCCATAATTTGGGATAGGGACGATCTACTGGACTATGATAAACATCAGCTAAAGCAATTCCTCCAGCTAAAGCTAAAGGGGGGTAAAGAGGAGTTAAATAACCGATATTTGGTAAGGGAAGTAAAGTAAAAATTATTAAATATACCCCACCCCAAACTAAAATTAACTTAGCCCAACCCCAAACTAAATTTTTTCTGGCTAAATAGCACCCATAAAGGGTAAAAATTAACCAAGGTAAGGAAGACTTAACTAACTCCAGACCCTGAATTCCTAATAATCGTCCAAAAATACCTTGATCTTCTTTAAAAGGTTGGATAAATAAGCTATAAAGTCTCGGATAACCATAATTAGTATATTGTTCTCCATACCAGCTAATAGCAGGAAGCAAACCCAACCCAATTCCCAACCAAAAATAACCAGAAGTTAGCAACCTTGGAGTATCCCAAGCAACAAAACTTAAGACAATTAAGCCCAATACCAATCCAATGACACTGTGGGTTAAAAGCAGACAACTTAGACTCAGTCCAACCCCCAGAGACCAACGGAGATCACGCCGCGATCGCAAGAGACAAAAAATTGTCAAGA
>DLXW01000011.1:0-17685 GCA_003448685.1 Cyanothece sp. UBA12306 | reverse complement strand
AGATTTCAAAACAAAGCAATGCCCCATCTAACATGGCTAAGCGTCCCTGAAGCACCACAGGGAACAAAGTTAAAAAAATCAAAGCGCAAAATAAAGCAGATATGCGTCTAGCAAAAATTTCTCGTCCCAGGCCATAGAAAAGTGGAACAGAAAAAGCCGCTAAGATAGCGCCTGGGAGACGAGTCATCTGTTCATCAACACCACCCCACAGATAAGCTATTGCCGTTAGGGAAATTGCCAAAGGAGGATATTGAGCAAAAGGTTCTCCCCAGAGAGTCGGTTCAAACCAGCGTCCAAGGGAGAAAGAAGATTGTGACATTTCCTTAGCCACCTGAGCGATAATACTTTCATCTCCCCGAAGTAAGGGTGCATCTAAGTTAAAGGTAAACAGTAGTAAAGCGGCAAAGAATAATCCAATCCAATATAATAATTCCTGCCAATGTTTTCTTTGATGCCGTTGATTTTGCGATTGATCCCAAATAAATGTCAGATGGTTCATATTTCATGGTGAGGTTGAGCAAAGTTGCGATAAGATTGCTCAGTAGGTCAAGTTCTTCTAGATTCTAAATGTTAGAATACCTAAAGTAACTATCACAGACTAAATTCTGATTTATTTTTTTAATCTTTACCAGAAATTTTCGAGACAATGAGTTATTAATAAATATAGACTAGAGGCCATTTTCTTTAAAGGAGAGAGGGTACTGGTAGAAATTGCCTGCCATCATAAACAAAGCTATGGAAGGATCGTTTGAACTGACCCTACAAATTGTAATCGCTGTTCTGGCGGGCATTACTGCCCAGGTAACGGCTGAATTTCTCAGAGTTCCAAGTATCGTTTTTTTGCTGCTGTTTGGAATTTTGCTTGGACCTGAAGTTTTAAACTTACTCCATCCCCACGAACTAGGGGTGGGACTCGAAGTATTAGTTGCTCTTTCAGTAGCCATTATTTTGTTTGAAGGGGGATTAAATCTAGAGTTACGGGATTTAGGAAGGGTATCAGGTAGCTTGCGTAATCTCGTTACCATTGGTACCTTAATTACCCTAATTGGGGGAGGAATGGCTGCCCACTGGTTAGGAGAATTTCCCTGGTCGATCGCCTTTCTTTATGCTTCCCTAGTAGTGGTAACTGGTCCTACGGTAATTGGACCCTTACTCAAACAGGTTCAAGTTGATCGTCAAGTAGCCACCCTTCTCGAAAGCGAAGGAGTTCTGATTGATCCGGTGGGGGCTATTCTGGCGGTAGTGGTTTTAGACACAATTCTTAATAGTAATGCCGGTGCCGTAGAATGCTTTAGTAGCTTAACTATGAGATTAGGTATTGGGGCATTAATTGGAAGTATTAGTGGGATTTTATTGGGGTTTATTCTCAAAAATACCAATTTCCTCTCAGAAGAATTAAAAAATTTGGTGGTTTTAGCAGGAGTTTGGGGACTGTTTGGTTTATCCGAATTTAGTCGCAGTGAATCAGGACTAATGGCTACCGTAATAGCAGGAATTGTCGTTAGAGCTTCTTCCATCCCCGAAGAACGGCTATTAAGGAGATTTAAAGGACAATTAACTGTTTTATGTGTTTCCGTTTTGTTTGTTCTTCTGGCTGCTGATTTGTCAATAGCTAGTATTTTTGCCTTGGGTTGGGGTAGTGTGTTGACGGTCTTAACCTTGATGCTAATTGTAAGACCCATTAGTATTGCCTTGTGTACCTTTACCAGCGACCTTAATTGGAGACAAAAACTGTTTTTAGCTTGGATTGCCCCAAGAGGGATTGTCTCAGCTTCAGTAGCTTCTTTATTTGCGATTTTATTAACAGAAAATGGCATCAATGGAGGAGAGTCGATCAAAGCTCTAGTCTTTCTCACCATTATGATGACAGTATTTATTCAAGGGTTATCTGCGCGTCGAGTAGCCACAATCTTGCAAATTAACTCCCTAGAAGCCACCGGAGCCGTAATTATTGGCTGTAATGCCCTAGGAAGATTAATGGGGCGGTTATTTAGCCAACATGGCGAGTCAGTGGTCTTAATTGATACCGACCCCGAAGCCTGTAATCAAGCACAGTCTGAGGGACTATCAGTCTTTCAAAGTAGTGCCCTCGATCCTGATGTCTTAGAAGAAGCGGGAATTCATTCGATGGGTACTTTTATGGCCTTAACTAGCAATGGAGAAGTTAACTTAGTTTTGGCACAAAGAGCCTTAGAAGAATTTAAACCGCCTCGGGTTTTTGCCGTTTTTCCCAGTAATTCAGCTACTAATTCCAGTGGTAACAAAACTAAAGTTAATGCGGCTTTTGTTGATCAACCGTTAATTAAAACCTGGAATCAATATTTGACGCAAGAACAAATCAAGTTAGGTAAAACTCGCCTTAGAGAACCTGGATTATCCTTACAACAAGCCCATTTACAAGCCTTAATTCGAGCCGGAGAACTGCTCCCGTTATTAATTAAACGCCAAGGTAGCTTGCAAGTAGTTAAGGCTACTCAAAATTGGCAAGAACAAGATGAAATTATTTATTTGTTACATGATCCCCGTCCAAAACTACTAAAACGCCTTTCTGGAGGGGTTCAAACTTCATCAGGTTCTATCCAATCTTCCAAAGAATTGGTGGTGGAACCCTTGCCAGAAGTCGAAGAAGTACCTATTGCTTCCCCTGTAGATGAGTCTACTCTCAATTCTTTCAAACCAGCAATCAATCCTTAAGATAATCATTAAGTTTATTGTCAGCAAAAATCTAGATCGCTATCTTGGTTATTGTTGAACTAGAAATATTGTAGTGAGGTATTGTAGAATCATGGACGTTAAACTAATTATTGCCATCCTAACCGGTTTATTTATCGTTTCTTCGCTATTTTTTGGTACTAAGAACGGATTTTATGATTCTGATAATTATGATGGCAATGGTTCGGCCCATTAAAAAAAGTCACCAAGTCAAATTTATGGGTAGAATAAATCTCTGAGACTTGCCCCAAAATCCTCAATTGCCACGGCTAATTAAAGAAAGTCTATGAGCAGACACCCCCAAAATCTTGATTCTTATTCAACTCCCTTATCCTGTTTTACCTATGGAGTTGGCCATGATCAAGAGGGGGTGTGTTTGCGGATTCAAATAGGTCCTTACCATATTTTGCTTGACTGTGGACTAACGGACCTGGAATCTTTGCTCAATTCAACTCAGAAGCCCCTTGAAGCAGTGTTTTGCAGTCATGCCCATAGGGACCATGCTAGGGGACTCTTAGCCCTACACCAAGCATTTCCGCAACTTCCCATATATGCTAGTGAGGTTACCACACAGCTACTTGCCCTAAATTGGCCAGAAAAATTTTCAACTCAAGCTAATTTCTGTCAATCACTTCAGTGGCGATCGCCTGTTAAAATTAGCAAAGATTTAACAGTAGAATTGTTTCGAGCTGGACATTTACCAGGTGCCTCGGCCATTCTTATCAGTTACCAAACCCCACAACGCACCTATAAAGTCCTGTATACAGGAGATTTTTCTCTGTCTAACCTCCAATTGGTAGAGGGGTTATCAATCGAAGCTTTGCGCGGTTTATCTCCTGATGTCTTAATTATCGAAGGTAGCTATGGAACTACTCGCCATCCCCATCGCCGTCAACAAGAAAAACAGCTGATGGGGCGCATTTATGAGGCTTTAAGCAAAGGTTACAGCGTGCTTTTGCCAGTCCCTACTTTAGGTTTAGGACAGGAACTACTCAAACTTTTACGTTCCCATCACCAGTTCACCGGCCGAGATTTAGATATTTGGGTTGATAGTAATATAGCCCGTGCTTGTGATGTTTATTTAGACTTATTAACGGAATTTCCCATATCGGTACAGAATTTCGCTAAGCATCAACCCCTATTTTGGGATGAGCGCATCTGTCCGCGTTTGCGCCGTCTCACCCCTCAACAACGGGGGATTTTAGGACAAACCCCTTCTATTGTGTTGACGGATAATCTGTCTAATTTCCATGATGAAGGCTTTTTGATGTCGGGATCTTGGTTAATTCTGATGCCAGAAGATGAGGCGTTACAGCCTGATTCTCCTGAAATCTTAGCATTGGCTGAAGTACCTTTGATTGATCTCGATACCTATTTACTCGCAGAACATAGTGATGGGCGCAATACCACCCAATTAATTCACAATTTACGCCCTCAACACATTATTTTTGTCCATGGTTCTCCGATTCATTTGGCGGATTTAACCAATTTAGAGGAACTACGCAATCGTTATCAATTGCATTCTCCCGAAACTGGAACTTTAGTAGAATTGCCTCTGGGCGATCGCTTTATCCAACCTCCTGCTCCTGCTCCTGCTATTTATGAAGGGGAGTTAAATGAATGGGACAATAACATCAATATTGCTTTGCCCAAAGAAATTAATCAAGATCCCCATTGGCGACAGTTTGCTGATACAGGATTAATAGAAGCGCGTTGGCAAGGGGATGAATTAGTTTTACGGCCAGTTAGTCAACGGGAATTATTAACCCAAACTCGTCAAAATAGGAAAGTAGCTGATTTAGATTGTTGTCTGACTTGTCGCCATTATCGAGGACAACGTTGTTGGAATACTCAATCTCCTCTCTATGGTTTTAAAGTCAGTCCAGAGGGTTATTGTCCTGTATTTGAATCTATTGAAGATTGAGACTTTTGACTAAAAATTTTGGCTAAAAGATTGCCGGTAAAAGATTACAAAGAAGCCCGAAGTATTTCTGGTACGAGAAAATTAAAAATTAAAAAATAGTCAATTATTGCTTAAGAATATAATTAATAGTCAATATTTGTAAAGTAACTCCAGAAAAAATAAAAGAGATAGCTAAAGCTAACTGAATTATACTTAAAATTAAATTTAAAACTTGAAGTAATGTAGGCTTGAGAAAATTTAAAATTTGTCTTGCATATAGCATACAGATCAGATTGAGAATCATGACAAATATAATTAACCCCCAAATTCTATAAAAATTATTGTCAAGCCTTTGTGCTATGGTCATAGAAATCATTACTAATGCTATACCTTGGGGTGTTAAAATTGTCGGAAAAGTAAGTGGAGAAACTAATGTTGTCAGAGGATTTTCTGGTATGGGAAGAGGATTATTTGCTTGAGTGTCATATTGAGCTAAAAGCATTTTCAGCGAAATTAAAAATAAAATAATTCCTGCTGCTGTTATTAAAGCACTTAAGCTAATATTGTACTTATTCAAAATACTTTGGCTAGTTAAAGCTACTGCAACAATAGACGAAGTTGATAAAGCAAAACTACGTATAGCCAGCTTAACTCTAACTTGTTGAGTGGCATTTTGAGTTAGTCTGACGAATACTGGAATAATTTTTATTGGTCCAATTGTCATAAATAAAATTATAGTTAATCTAGACCAAGAGTTTTTTCCATAAATTTTTCTAAGATCTCGAATAAATTGTATTTGGTGTTCGATTATATTCTTTAAATCTGTTTCTTCAAGAATAAAGTCATTATTTTCTGATTTGTTTGACGCAAGAATACATTGATCAACAGTCGAACAAGTATTATTATTTAAAGGGTTCGCCAGAGACTTAACAGAAGAATTTGTTAACATTCCCCCCCAAATTAATCCACTAATTAAGGTGACTAAACAAATAAAAATCAATTTATTATAATAAATTAGTCTTTCTTTTTGAAGCTGTATAAATAAATTTTTAGTTCTATTTTTAATTAACTTCATGGTTAATTTTTCTCCACAAATGGTTGCTAATTTTATTGTCAAGAAAATGACTAATTGTCAACGTGAGTTTAACGAGGCTAAGTTATAGTGGGGTTAAGTAGTCTGGGGGTTAAATGTATTGAGTAATACCAATAAATATAGAATCATTTAGAAAGTATAAAAATTTTAGATCAATTTCTAGAAGTTCAAATTTCCACAGACTTTTTTGTCACTACCTCACCCTTCCTATCATACTGAGAAGTATGGAACGCCTAAGTCTTCTTTTCTTAAATTAATCTTTTTATATCTCTTTTTGATGTTATTTGGCGTTAAATTTTTCTTGGATGGCCAAAGATTCAAGAATTGAAGATTTTCAGATGGTCGATTGAAAAGATACAGCAGTTGAAGTATAGTTTAGACAGTCATTTTTTCTCAAACCTAGATACAAAGCGAGTTTAACTTCTGACTTGGCTACTTGGCGACTTCTACTATACAGGTTCCCCAAGTCTTTTAAGCAGGGGTAAATCTAAAATCTAAAATCTAAAATCTGCAATCTCCAATTCCTTGACCGTTACCTTTTAATATTTAATAATTTACCTAAGATGGATATTACCGACTCAACTAAATCCTTAATTACTCACGTCCAAAGCCTTAAATCTCACTATGATGATCTAGCTTCTTTAACCTTTATTGATTTTTATTGTCAGTGTCGAGAAGGATGTGATTATCTGTTTGCTCAGAAGATGAAACAGTCTGTTAGAGTCTTTGACATCCTGATGTGGTTTTTTCAATGCTTAGAAGCTGGCTCTAAGATTACTATTATTGAGTTAATGTGGCGAGATGTAATTGGGCCAACCTTAGAAGAATACCAACAAGATAGACGAACAGAAAAACAACTTGAGCAGCTATTCACGTCAACTGAATTAAAACAATCCGTATTGGGATGGGATCGTCAACCGCGTGGAGATGGTGGAGTCAACTTAATCTTGAGAAATTTGTTACAAGATATCGAAAATATCGAGGCTCAACATCCGCCTAAAAACGAAGAATAAAAATTAAATAATCGGCAAAATCATGACTTTTTTCAGTATTTGGTACTTAGTTTATACTTTAACAGAATAAGCTTTGTGAAATCATGGTTTTATAGTCATTCCAGAGGGTTATTGTCCTGTGTTTGAATCTGCTGAAGATTGAGAGTTTTGATTTTCTTCTTCGACTTTTTTGGCTGCTGCTTTTTTGGCTGCTGCTAAAATAAACTCTGATAACTCCACTGAAATTTCTGTTGTATTGCTTTCTGCTGCTAATTGTGACCAAAATTCAGCATCAATTTCTTCTTCTCCTCTAGCTTCTAAATAATGACTAATTTTCTTAGCAAATAAGTGATCACGAAATTCCCAACCAAGATCTTTTTGAATTGCCTTAGCTTGTTGAATATTGATTTGGATAGGTGATTTTGGTGGTGAAAAAGGTAACAGTATTGGTTCTACTGGTTTTACTCCTAATGATTGAAAAAGCTTGTTCCATTCAAGTCCTTCATCTTCTGGAGTAGCAAAGTTAAGATAAGTTAGATAATTAATTTCCAGAGGTAACTGACATGGATCTTTAAGCACTGGAATCATTCTTTCTTGTACCCCTGCTGGATCAAGAGTTTGAGAAAGTAAATGTTCAAATGATGTCCATTCACTATCGAGATAGGCCGGAGTTAAAATAAGTAATATCTTGCGACTTTTAAGAATTGCTTCTCGAATGTTTGTTATAATTGGTCTTCCTGCTCTAAAATCTCTATAATCAATACATACTTTTGCATTTAACGCTTCAAGCTTTTTTAAAAGACAGTTTTTGACCCAAGGGCGATCAGAACTTCTATAAGAAATAAATACATCATAATCAAATTGCTGCTGATTAAACATTTAGTCTTCCTTATATCTCTATATCTCCATTATATATTTCTGAGTTCTCAAGTTTCATTTATATTTTCTAATCTAAACCTTTGCCTGTCAGATTAAGTTGAACCTTGATTTGTTTGTCCTTCAGATTGACCTGTTTCTGGAGAGGACACAGTATTTGTAGTATTTTGCTGATCATCTTGAGTTTCAGTCGTCTTTGATGAATCTTTTTTCTTTGTTTGAGATTGCCCATAATAAATACAACCGTATAAAGGAAAATCCCTATTTGTAATTAAAAAAACTGGAATTTTCGCAATGTCTTCACCATGTTTAGGTCTTGCAGAAAATCTTTTATTAAAATGATGAGATAAAAATGATAATTTGATTTCGGTTAGTGTTTCACTCCAAAGAAATATAGAATCATTACACTTAAATATATTGGACATATTACCACATAAAGCCCCCATCCCTTCACAGATAAATCTTACGGTATTAACAGCTGGATTATTATTACCACTAAATGCCATTGATATAATATCTTTATAGTTTCTTTCAAAATTTGGCGCATTCTCTTCTAGATAAAGGAAATAGTTGTATATTTCTTGTATTCCCCGATGAGAAAGAAAATCTTCATTAGACTGAATTTTTTGGATATATTGCACTAAATTAACTGCATCTACCCACTCTGGTGAAAAAGTACAATGACCTCCTTCAGAAGCTTCTACATAGGGTAATCCTTCCCATTCAACTCCGTAGGGAACCGCCGCTATTCCTAATCCTGCATCGGGTCCGATAACAAGGGATTTTTTCAGGTCTAATTTTCTGTCTTCCTTATAATCTGGTATCCTATTTATGCGATCATCTTTGATTTGTCCGAGATCTGTATAACTTCCACTTACTGGTTGAAAATCTGAAGTAGGGAATCCATTTTCATCGACGAAAAGAATTCCATAAGCTAATGATTGAAAATCATTGAGTAAATAAACGTCACCTTGATGTCCTTTGTCTGTTAAAGTAGCGGATATATCTTTCTTTTTAATCTCTATAGTCGATCCCACATGGGTAATTGTTAAAGTATCATCTTTTGGTTTTCCACCACCTGCGATCACTGTGCATTGTATTTGATTGTCAAGCAAAGTTTTGTCATCTTCTGGTTGATCTGTATCTGACGACTCGAAAGAACCTGCGTAAGCAGTTAAAAATTTTCTCAATGTATCTTGTACCTGTACCTTGAGGTCTTTTTCTAAGGTATATTGATTTCGATAATCTGGTTCATATCGTCCTTTATCTACTTTCTTTTTTAGATTAAATACACCGAATTTAATTGCTTCTGAAGTAATATAAATCGCCAAATACATCTAAAAAGTCTCCTTGATTAATAAAACTCATTAACATTTAGTCATCAAGCATTTTAGCTGAAGTAGATCAACTTACTCATTTAACTTAATAAAATTTTCCAAATTCTCAATTGTTATTACTTAATTATCTATTAATCTTTTTGATTATATAATTCTGCATAATAAGCACATCCATACAACGGAAAATGCTCATCATTAATTAGTAAGACAGAAATTTGATTGAGGTTTTGCTTGTTTCCCTTAACTAAAAATCCATTTTTAAAAGCATCAGATAGCCATGATAATTCAAGCTCTTTTAATGTTTGACTCCAGATAAAAATCACATCATTACAATTCAAATATTGAGCCATATTTCGACAAAAAGACCCTAGGATTTTACAAACTAAGCTAATAGTGTTAACCATTGCATAATGGGATGTTCCCATTTTCTTTCCTATCCCTAAAAAATCACGAACATCCTTATAAGTTATAAAAGTCATAATCTCACGACTATCAGTAGATTCAAGGGATTTAGTCATTGCTTTTAAAATCTCTTGAATACGCTTTTCACCTATTCCTTTAGTTTTTAAAATATTCTCAATATCCTTATCACTCATCTGTTTTGATTCATCATAATCAAACTGATCAGTTTCTGTCCTTAACTTTAAAGAAGATAAAATGTCCTGTTCAGAAAGATTAAAATTGGGTGCAATCTTTTGTTGATAAAGAAAATAATTATAGATAGTTTGCATTCCCCTAGGAGAAAGCAAGTCCTCATAGGATTGGAGTTTTTGAATATATTTAACTAAATTAATTTGTTCATATTTCCCTAACTCTATCTCTGGGGAAAAAGTATGATTACCACCTTCAGACATTTGTATATAAGGAAATCCATTCCATCTAACTCCATGGGGAATACCTGCTATTTTTAATTCTGTATTTAATCCAATAACTAGGGACTTTTTAAGTTCTGTTTTACCGAAATCTGGAGATCTAGTAAGATACCCTTTTTTCGGTTCAATAAAATCAGGATAATCTCCAACAATCAAATTAAGATCTGATTTCAAAAATCCTTTTTTATGAAAGTAAAGAATTCCATAGGCCAACGATTCGATATCACTAATCAAAGACACATGAGAATCATGTCCTTTTTTTTGCATAATTTCGGAAACTTTTTCTTGCTTAATATCTTCTAACTTTAATCCCCTATAAGAATTAATTGTAGTTCCAATAGCAATAATAGTGTGTTTTATTTTTGGGTGTTCTTTTGTTTCATAATGATCTAAAAATTTTTCTAATCCACGGATCAAATTGATCAAAGCCAATTTTTCTTGAAATTGATATTTTTCTTGCTGTTCATCATTTCTTTTAGATTCAGCTTTATGAATAATACTTCTATTTTCTAGATCAATGACTCCAAATTTTACAACATCTACGGTTATATAAATTGCTAAATACATCCCAATATTTTCCCAATTAATTTAGGTACAAAATTTTAATTTAAGGTAACCATTTAGGTTTTAAACCTGGTTCAAGTTCTTCTGGTTTAATCTTGATTGATTCTTCAGATTCTTTCAATTCTGGTAAAGGAAGTAACCAAACTTGTCCATCAGCGATCGCCTGATTTTTTTGAGTTAACAAATCCTGATTAGACTGAGCAACTGTTGTCACTACTTGATCAAAAAGTAAAGCAACGCCATCAGGGGACATACTTAATTGTACATCTCGGGAATTGGGTAAGGCAAGTAAGGGTAGATCTGTAGTTTTTTCGATATTAATTGCTGATAGAAAAGGTTCTTCTCGATATTGTCCTGACTCACCCTCGACAAAATCTGTTTTCAGACAATAGAGAAACTTTTCTTCCCTTACTTCAAATGCACAATCAATGATCGGATAAAGGGTGCGAAATAAGTCTTTTTTTGTCTGATCCTCGCGATTAAAAAGAACTAGAGATCGCGTATAATCTCCATTATATCTAATTAATAAAATCTGCTTTCCCTCTTGAGAAAAACCTAAACTTTTCTCATATCCTGATAAAAATTTTGATGATCCAGCATCAGGGGTTAAGGGTATTATACCTACCCCTCCTCGTTGGGCCACTGCGACCCGTTTACCATCAGGAGAAATGACAAATTCGCCTCCAGGGACTCCTAATGGCCGAGGTTCTCCTTCGTCGGGAATAACCCATAATCCCGAATCTGCTTGATTTTTTGGGTTAGTTCGCCAAACTACAATGGTTTTACCATTCTTAGACAGATTAAACTTTAAATTCTGATAATCTTTTGTTCCTAATATTCTTTGCAGTTTTCCTGCTCGTTGGGTTTCAATAGTATTAGGAGAAACCTGGAAACCCGTACTTACAGTATACAATTGTTGGTTAGCTATATTTGGTCTACCATAATTGGGTTCATAGGCACTAAAGAGAATTTTACTACTATTAGGATAAACTTTAAAATCAGTTACAATCAAATCTCGAGGGGTTAAAATAGTTTTTTGTGATTGATTAACATCAGTAATATTGTAGAGAATTAATCTACCTTTTTCTTCCCCATTAATACCAATATAAGCTAGGGTACGATCACGGGTACTAATTACATTAACAAAAGGTTCAATAGGTTGTTCATCGTAAATTCTTTGAGCATTTTGTAGCTTGATTTCATAGTTAGTACCGTAAATAGGAGGAGAATCTAAAGTATAAACCAATTGCCTTCCTTTCCAGCTAATTTTACCAGGAAGAGGTGGATCAATTGTCAGATTTTCTTTGACACTTTTGCTATCAACAGGACGGTTAAAAGTTAGGGAAAAGCTTTTATCTTGTAATCCAACTTTTTTACCTTCCCAACTAAAATGACTAACTTTTAAAGGAATTTGTTCTCCTCTTACTAATATCCCCCCGAGTGCTGAACTAAGACCTAGTATACATCCTAATACTATCCAATCAAATCGTTGTAGTTTCATAGTAATTATCAAAATATTAATTTTAGTTATTAATTATTTCTACTATACCTTGTTGGCCATCAATTTTGACCCGTTGTCCATCTTTTAATAGCTGAGTAGCATGGGGAACATCCATTACAGCAGGAATACCATATTCCCTTGCTACAATTGCACCATGAGATAAGGCTCCTCCTACTTCTGAAATAATACCACTAGCACTTGATAAAAGGGAATTCCAACCTGAATCTGTATAGGGAACAACAATAATAGTATTCGCTTCAATAGTAGGAAAAGATAGTAAATTTTTGATAATTTTAATTCTACCTTCTACTTGGCCTACACTAGCACCAATACCTTTTAATTGTTGCTTAGATTTTATAGATAAAGGCTCAGATATAATTAGGTTGGGAGTAATATTACCATAAACAATGTAAGGTATATTAGACATCTCCTGATTATTTTTGAATTTTTCTTTTCTTTTTTTAACTATCTCTATTATTTTTTCTTTTGTTTCTATTGGCTTTTTTTTGATTATATTATCATTGATTTCTTGATAAATGAGATAAAAAATATCCTCTTTTTCTAACAGTAATTCTTTTTGTTTGCAGTTTTGTGCTAGTGCTAAAAAACTCCAGCGCAATTGGGCTAATAGTTGAGAATAAACTATAGTGACTTGTCCTTTTAAATTTAGTCTTTTTTGTATATTGTTATGGAAACTTTTTGGTAAAGAATCTTTATTTGATTTTGGCGGTGAATTAGCTGAATTTAATACTAATTGTGTCAACATTTCTTTGACATATTGAGGATTATCTTTCCAGCAGGGAACAGCAATATCTGTCGCTACATCGCTCAGATAACCATATTGTTCTATAATCTGATTGAATTGGGCTATTATTTTCTGTCCTTCTTGATCATTTTCTAAACTATTAAACAGGGAGTTACTATCATTAATATCTTTAATTTTAATCAAAGATTTTATTTGATTAGCAAGTTGATTTAAAGCTGCTAAAGAAGAAATTTCTGGAGTATAACTATTATCTAGTTTTTCTGGAGAAACTTTGAATATAGCTTGTCTTAAAGCAAAACTCAAAGGAGCAAGAATACTATAATAAGTTGCCCTTTTTAAAGCCAATAAAATTCTTTCTATTCTTGCTGATAGTTCCGAAGATGATAAATCAGATAAAGATTGCTGATTAAGCTGTTTTAATAGTGGCTGAAATATTTTTTGATTGTCTTTTGAAAAATCTTTTTCTAAACTTAGCTCTTTGTTTAATAATCTTAGTAAACCAGGAATATTTTGTAAAGTCGATATTAAAGGTGGTTTACTAAATTTTGCTCCCCTGGTTAAAAATTCTAAACTTTCGGGGGGAAGTCCCATTCTAAGAAAAATTTCTCCTAATAAAGTCCCATTAAAATATGCCCTTTGATAGTGTAAAGTTGCTGTCTCATTAAAGTCTAATCCATCAGCACGTTTTCCTAATACTAAACTAAAGATTTCTCCCCACACTCCACAGGTTAAAGGACGGTTAATGGACCAAGTTAAAGGACGAATTACTCCAGGAATAACTTCTGCGGCGATTTTTCGCGTCCAAATTGGTTGTAAAGTAGTAATAGATCTGGCCTGTAATAACCACAATTGTTGTCCATCATAGCTCCATTCTATATCTTGAGGAATACCATGATATAAGTCTTCAATATCTCTAGCTAAAATGGCTACTTTTTCAATAATATGATCGGGAACATCTCTAGAAGTTTCGATAGCTGAATCTAAGGTTTGAATTTTAACTACATCTGTTTCTTGTTCATGATAAATTTCAACCCGATATTGTTCAGGGGTAATTTTTCCCGAGACAACCTGTATTGCTTCTCCAGGTAAAGCTTCCACTACTACAATATTATTCAGAGGATTAACCGGATCTCGACTAAAAGCAACCCCCGAAAATACCCCTTTAATTTGCGGTTGAATTAGGACTGCCATTCCCCCTTCTGTTTGTCCTCGATCTCGACGATATTGCACTGCATGGGGGTGATTATAGGAATTTAAACAATCTAAAATAGCAGCTTTTAATTCCCCAGTATTAGTAACATTTAAAATAGTTAAATATTGTCCTGCTGCTGATGAGGTCTGGGTATCTTCTTCTAAAGCAGAAGAACGCACCACAAAGGGTTGTTCAACAGTCGGTTCAAGATAATCTAATAGGGGTTGAGGATCATCCCCAGGAACCAAAATCCAACCATCAGGAACTTGATAGCCTAATTGTTTTAAGTAGGATAAAGTTGCTGCTTTTGCCCCAACTTTTTCGGCATTCAATTTACGGTTTAAAGATAAAATAGCTTGATCTCCTCGAAAAAAGCGAAACATTCTTTTTGAGTAGGTTTTAGTTCCCGTTTCTGGTAAATCTAAATCATCAGGAATTTTAGCAAAAATCCAAGCAACTAACCCTGATAAACACCAGGCCATCGCCATGTATCCAGAATCATAAGGGTGTCTAACTGTTAGGATAAAAGCTAATAAAAATAAAGCAATTAAACGACCAGTAACGCGATCGCGAAATAGGGTAAAACTTCCCCCTCCGATTAAAGCAGTTAATAAAGTAGCTTGCCAATCATGAACCATCATACCCCAAAATAAATTAGTGGTTCCAGCACCTTTTCCCATCCAATAACGTCCCATAATTAAGGCAATAAGGGCGATCAATTCCCAGATAGGAGCAAAAGGGAAAAAAGTACGAGCCAACAAAACTGCTATAATGCCTTTGCCAGCTTCCGATAAAACTGCTAAAATACCTACTAGGTTACCCCCGTGATAAAAAGCCGCTGAAACGGAAACATTGCCAGTGCCTAATTGAGAAAGTTTCTTGCCAATCAAAAGATAACTGATCCAATTAATCAGGGGAAGTCCTCCTAGAATTGGACAGCATAAAAAAATTAATAAATAACCCCAAACGGATGTCATAAATAATAATTAATCTGACTTTTTCAATAACTGGTTAAGGTAATAACTGTTAATTCTGGAGGACAGAAAAATCTACCTGGAAAATAAGTTCCTAAACCTCGATTAACATAGAGTTGATTTCCTCTTACATTATGCCATCCTTGATACCATTGCCAATTTTTCACGATACTAGAACAATAACTCTCATAAGGCAGATATTTGTGTAAGCTAGAGGGTATGGCTTGATGGATTTTTTCAAGTAATAGCAAACCTGGACCAAAACCTGGAACAATGATTTGACCCCCATGGGTATGACCAGATAATTGTAGATCAACTCGCCATTTTTGTAGAATGTTTGCACTATCAGGATTATGGGACAAAACCAAACAAGGTTTTCGAGGTGAAAGCTGATCCATTAAAGGTTCAGGATTAAATTCTCGTGACCAAAAATCAGCTAATCCAACTATGGGTAAATTATCTCCTAAGGGACTAATAATTTCATTCCAGAGAACTTTAATTCCCACTTGGGTTAAAGCTTCAGTTACTTTAGGTTTAGCCTGATGAAAGCAGAAATCATGATTGCCCAAAATTGCATAGGTTCCCACACGACTTTCTAATAATTTTAATTTGGGAGCTAAAGTATAGATAGCCTCAGGTTCTCTAGTAATATAATCCCCTGTCAATAAGACAAGATCAGGTTTTTCTTGGTTACTGACAGTAATTGTTTGAGTTAGTAATTCCGAAGATAAACAAAGTCCATCGTCATGTAAATCTGAGAGTTGAACAATTTTTGTTCCTTCTAAGACGGAAGATAAACCTTTGATACCAATGGTTAACTTTTCTACCTTCAAAGGTTCGCTTAAAATCGGAGGAAGCATAACAAGAAAATCCATCTAATGAGTCATCCTACTTTCCACCATAGCCATAGATTAGAACTGACCCTAAAATTTGCAGTATTTTTATAGGTTTTGTTGATCAGAAGTTCTGTGAGCAATAAAAAATGACTCAAACATTTTAAGGTTTGGTTATGTTAGAATACTAAGGAATATTAGAGTAAATCTGGTTATTCAAATTATAATTGTCGTTTTTTTGTCAAGTTTTCCGACAATATACCCTTAATTTACAACCGTTACTGGAGTTGATAACCCTATGACCTCCCCTCAAGATCGGATTATTCCCACAGACTTGAGTGATGAAATGTCTCGTTCCTACCTAGAATACGCCATGAGCGTCATTGTAGGAAGAGCATTACCCGATGCGAGGGATGGGTTAAAACCAGTCCATCGTCGCATCCTCTACGCCATGTATGAATTGGGGTTAACCCCCGATCGCCCCTTCCGTAAATGCGCTAGGGTAGTAGGGGAAGTCTTGGGTAAATATCACCCCCACGGAGACACAGCAGTCTACGATGCCTTGGTCCGAATGGCCCAAGATTTCTCCATGCGGAACCCCCTCATTGCTGGTCACGGAAACTTCGGATCAGTAGACAATGATCCCCCCGCAGCCATGCGTTATACCGAATGTCGTCTGCAATCATTATCTACTAACGCCATGTTAAGGGATATTGAAGCAGAAACAGTCGATTTCATCGATAACTTTGACGGATCGCAACAAGAACCCGTCGTCCTTCCCGCTAGAGTTCCCCAATTATTACTCAACGGTTCTTCAGGTATTGCCGTGGGGATGGCCACCAATATTCCCCCCCATAACCTAGGAGAACTGATCGACGGAACCATAGCCTTGATCCAAAATCCAGAAATGGAAGAAATAGAACTACGTAAATTGATTCCTGGCCCTGATTTTCCCACAGGAGGCCAAATCTTAGGGAGATCGGGCATTCGAGATGCTTACACCACCGGAAGGGGTTCCATTACCATGCGAGGAGTCGCCAGCATTGAAACCCTCGAACAAAGAGGCCGGCCCGATCGCGAATCAATTGTTGTTACCCAATTACCCTATCAAACCAACAAAGCAGCCTTAATTGAAAGAATCGCCGACTTAGTTAATGATAAACGCATTGAAGGCATCTCCGATATTCGAGATGAAAGCGATCGCGACGGTATGAGGATCGTCATTGAACTCAAAAGAGATGCCTATCCCCGTGTCGTCCTCAACAACCTTTACAAACAAACCCCCATCCAAAGTAACTTCGGGGCCAATATGCTGGCCCTAGTTAATGGAGAACCCCAACTACTAACCCTCAAAGAATTTCTCACCGTTTTCCTCGAGTTTCGGGTAGAAACCATCACCCGTCGTACCCGATACGAGTTACGCAAGGCCCAAGAAAGAGACCACCTCTTACAAGGATTATTGATCGCCCTCGATAACCTAGACGCAGTAATTCAATTAATTCGCCAGGCCGCCGATACCGCCACAGCTAAAGACGGGTTAGTAGAAGAATTTGGTCTATCTGCCGTTCAAGCAGATGCGATCTTGCAAATGCAACTACGTCGTTTAACAGCCCTCGAAGCCGAAAAAATCCACGCAGAACACGAAGAATTACAAGCCAAAATAACCGACTTACAAGATATTCTGGCACGAAGAGAAAGGATCGAAGCGATCATCGAAGAAGAATTAACCCAAATTAAATCTATTCATGCCACCCCACGTCGCACAGAAATTGTGCATGATGACGGAGAAATAGTCGATACAGACCTGATTGCTAACGAACAAGCTATTATCCTATTAACAGAACAAGGTTACATCAAAAGGATGCCAGTCAGTACCTTTGGGTCCCAAAGTCGGGCAACCAGGGGTAAAGCAGCAGCAAAAATTAAAGAAGATGATGTAGTTGAACACTTCCTCAGTTGTTGCGATCACGATCAGATCTTATTTTTTAGCGATCGCGGAGTAGTTTATTCCCTTCCCGCCTATCAAATTCCCGCCGCCTCTCGCGCCGCTAAGTTGATCCCCCTCCCCTA
>DLXW01000014.1 GCA_003448685.1 Cyanothece sp. UBA12306 | reverse complement strand
CACAGTAAAATAAGACTAACAGCTAAATTTTAAAGTCTTAGGAACTATGTTAAAACATAACATTGATACAGAATATGATTCCTGGCTATTGGAGCAAGCACAATTATTGCGCGATCGCAATTTTCAACATTTAGACATCGATAATTTAGTTGAGGAGATAGAAGCATTGGTAAGAGGCGAAAAGTCATCGGTGGAGCAATTTGCCTATTTAATTATGCTTCATTTGTTACTAATTGAATACTGGTACGAACAATCGGAGTGGAATCGCAATCATTGGGAAGCAGAAATAACAGGATTCAGACTACAGCTTAACAATAAATTAACTACCAATTTACGCAAGCATCTCGCTCAACGTTTAGATTTTCTCTATGGTAAAGCATATCAAGCTGCCGTCAAAAAAACCAAGAGTAGTATCAATGGCGATCGCTTTCCTCAAGAACGAAAATACAGTTTGGAAGATATTATCAACGATTGATAAAATTGAGCGATCGCCTTTCTAGCTGTTGCGCTTTAGTAACATTCCCAAAAATTGAGCGATCGCCGTTCTAACTGTTGCGCTACAGTAGGAGTCCTAAAAATCTAGAGATACCTTGACTTAGGACATTCCAGTAAAATATGTTTGCGATCGCTTTCCTTAATTTGAGACAATAATAATCAAGATAACTAGATCAATTTAAAAATTATGCCAACATTAGAAGAAATCAAACAAATGATCTTTCAGTTACCCATACAAGAACAAATAATACTAATGGAAGATTTAGAAGAAAAACTAGAAACGCTACAAATGATGCAACTAGCTGAAACTGGCTTTAGTGAATGGAACGATGAGGAAGAAGATATCTATGATGCCTAAACCTCAATCTGGAGAAATATGGCTAGTCAGATTTCCTTTTAGCGATCTAACTTCTGCTAAATTAAGACCTGCACTAATTCTAGCGGTACATCAAGAAGAAGTCATTATTGTGGGTATATTTTCCAAAATTCCTGCTGGTGGTTTGCAAAATAGCTGGGTATTGATTAAAAATAGTGATGCTCAATTTGCACAAACAGGTTTAAAGAAAACATCTTTAATAAGAACAGATAAAATAGCTACAGTTAGCACATCAGTTTTTCAAAGAAAATTGGGCAACTTATCGCCAGATTTATCTATTAAAGTGCAAAAAGCTTTAAAAATCGCTTTAAATCTGGTGTAAAGTGGTGGGAAAATGCGATGCTTTCGCACTCGCGTAGCGAGACCGCCCAATTTTTGAACTTAGACTACAGATGTTTATATTGTAGGGGTTAACGGCCGTTAACCCCTACTTGAGGAGATTGGTATTATATTAACGTTCGCAAACATGAGTCGGATCGTCGGCTTTTTCAGAAAATTCTAAGCCTCTAGCCAAACGCCAAGCAAAAATCGGTGGTAAACCAGCATCTAAAATAGCTTTGCAGGTTATTTGATAATCATACTCCACTTCTCGTAAGTTTACCCCTTGTGTCTCCGTATCATAGATAACATAGGTAGCATTCGGACGACCATGACGGGGTTCCCCTACGGAACCGACATTGATAATGCGTTTGAGGGGAGTATTAAAACTAACAGTAGGTTGTTCCTTTTTATGGGGTTGATGAACCCTTACCTGTAACTCTCCAGCATCTAGGGTGCGAACATAAGGAACATGGGTATGTCCGCAAAATAATATCTCTGCATCACTGGAAAGGACTCTTTCTAAAGCAGTAAAAGCATCCATTTCCGGTAACAAATATTCGTGGTTACTATGAGGACTCCCATGTGCGAAACAGAGATTACCTTCCTTATAAGTATGGGGGAGTTGGGCTAAATATTCCCGAACTTCTGGATTGACGTGCTTATTTGTCCATTCGTGGGCAAGTATCCCTCTTTTTTCTGCTAAAAGGGAAGGATAACTACACTCACAGGCGTTGAGTCCTTCTACAATATCTTCATCCCAACAACCCTGTACAGTGGGAATATCTAAAGAACGGATTTGTTCGGTTACTGCATTGGGAAAAGGACCATAACCCACTAAATCCCCAAGACAATAAATCTTTTCTGCTTTTTGTTGGTCTATATCCAACAAAACTGCGTCTAAAGCTGCATAATTGCCATGAATATCTGATATTACTGCTATTTTCATACGACCTCTACTTCTAATTCACTTGCTAAAGATTCTTTGACTTGTTGTTGGTAATAATTAATGGCGGATTCGGGAACGCAGCAATCTCGGACAGTCTGAATAATTTCAGCTTTATCTAAATTACTACCCACTATTTCAAAACCACTAAAACGATCTGGTTTACCATCTAACCAACGGGGTAAATTTAAGGGTTTGAATTCTAATTCCGATTTCCCTGATGTAAAATCACCATAATAAATTTGTCCGTCTGCTAAATCAAAGATTCCCTTGGCCCGAACTACCTCACCGTAAGCACCTTGGGTGAGTTCCAGCCAAAAAGTAGCTAAACTATCAAAATCTAAGATTTCTCCTGTCAAAACTCCCCGATGAATCTGTAAACCTGTGGTTGGGTTAGTGATGTTAGTTGCTGGGATAATTTCATCTGCCCAACTCTTTAATTCTGCACTGTCTATATCCTCTGGAATGATAGCGACTCGATGAGAATTAACAGTTTGTAGTAAAGGTTCAATTCCTGCTAAATCTAAATACCAGGGAATTTCAACATAAGTGATGGTGTCACTTAATACTGCTTCTTCTCCTGTCTGATAAAGCTTCAATTGAGGATATTCACTTTGGAGATAAATTGCATCAATTGGTATAGAATCGGTTTGAGGGCTGAAATAGCCTACGGGTTTATCGGTTTGGGCTATTTGTTGATGAATCCAGTGGGTTTTGCCCGCACCTGGGGGACTGGCAACAGCAATAATCATAGAATGATATTTAGATAATGATAATCATTATAGCTAAAAGTCAAAATAGTATTGTTGGAGAATTTAAACTAAAGCGCACCGCGAAGCGGATCTCTGCGAGATCGCCCATTTCCTTCTGTAGCTAAATCCCGTTTAATCTATGTACAATGATATGTACACACAGCAACTACTTAACTATGGATACTGTTACCTATTTTCTGTCGACAAAATTTACTCTTGCTTAAAAATTTCTCTTTTGTAGTATATCTGTATTGTTAAAGATTGCTTTTTTTGGCGATCGCCATTAGCCCTTAAATTCATACAACTTATATACTACATCTTGAAGTGCGGAATGTGGGTTCTAAAGATCCCTCATCAAGAGTAATAGGTTTATTGATGTCATCATTAACTACCATCAAAATGATAAACACATTCTAATGCTTGCAAAATCTCTGATTTATTCATAGTTAATAGTTAGGTGATTTACTTCCAATCATCCCAATCATTATTAAAAATTGAGGTATCAGGAAAGGTAGTAGGATTGCCATTTTGATCTAATTTTTTCTTTAATTTTCCTAACTTTTCTGAACGAAAAATTGGTTCTTTAACTAATTGGTAAGGTAATACCTGTTCATCTAAAGCAAAAGCAGCAGCAGTTCCAGCAGCGGCCCCCGAAGACCATTCAAAAGAGTGTACCCTATAGGCCGCAGCCGCAATATGACTCACCGCAATACTCTTACCTGTAACTAACAAATTATCGATTTTTTGGGGAATCATTGCTCTTAAAGGAACTTGGAAAGGATAAGCTTGTCCTGCACCCCTTCTTTCTCCTTTTCTCTCTGTATTATTAGGTTTTTCTGGGGGAAATTCTGTCATACAAGGATGAAAATCGATAGCATAATGACCAATACCTACAGAATCAGGATAAATAGTCGATCTTTTGCGTCTTACTACCTTATTCGGGTCTAATTTACCCCGAAGAATATCAAATCCTTCATAACCCGTAATGGTAGCATGGAGACGACGATAGGTATCAGGAGAAAGGGTTTTTTGATAATATTCATCTTGATAATTGCGACGAGAAATATCAAGTTCTGTCACCATAAATCCATCTGTATAAGCAAAAGATTCTCGTCCAATAATTCGCCTTGCTTCGCGCATATAGGGGTACTTAGATAACCCATGTTTTGTCCCCATCGGAGAATCTAAACCCGATAGAAAAAGATGGTTTGTATTCGGTTTTTTAACCCCTTCTCCTAATTGAGAATCTGTGGTTCCCATCATCAACCAATAGAAATATCCGATAGCATTTTCTTCTCCTTTACGGAGGGTTTCAGTTCGCAGTCCACCCATCCATCCTCCAGGATTTAATTGTCCCATTTTTTGTAATTGATCACGGGTATAAATGAGGTTATCTTGCGCAGTTCCTGGACGATAATCATTACCCCAAGTCCAGTTTTGCATCGAGATATCTCCAGGAGTAGGAACGGTAAAATTAATCCCTCCAAACTTTTTAGGTTCTCCCTTTTTTTCACTCCAAATGCGGCGATAGGTATGAACTAAATCAAAGTCTGCTAATCTCTTTAATTCATAACTATAATAAGGTGCATATTGTCGATAAAAATCTGGCATTTCATGGTTTTGGGGTTCCTCCGTTGTTTCCATGGCAAAGGTATAGGTAAAACCTTGGGTACAGTAAGGATCACCCTGGACACTAGAGGAGGAAGGTTCGAGATGGGAACGGGGATCAATTCCTAAACGGTGGGGAACGTCCGTTAAACCGATGATTTCCCCTGTTTCCGTTGCTTCTATCACATACCAGTCTGCGGGTTTTTCTTGGTCATCTTGTTGGGGAACAAAGCGAATAATCGTTTTATCAAAGCGAGGGGAATTTTCGTAACGATAAGCATCCTCTATGGTTGCAGAGAGAGGGTAGGTATTCAGGGGAGGTTGATCTTTTGCGGGACGATGTTGAATTGCGATCGCGCTTAAGATCTGTTGTCCCGTTCCTCCTTGGGGGTTGTTACCAATTTCTAGGTCTTTAATGACGGTGGAGGGAAACCATTTGAGGGTTCCTCGGTGTTTATTAGCTGCATCTTCCAACATTTGACTTAAGATGCGATCGCCGTCTTTGGGTAAAAAGCAGGAGTCACTCACCCAACAGTCTCCAGGGTTGAGTTGACCATAATGCTGTTCGATACGCTTTCTTAATTCTAGATAACCACGGGGGTAAATCATACGCGATCGCTGGGTTGGCCGTTCATCGAGGGCCGAGGTTCCTTGAGACGAAATTTGTCCTCCCACCCAGTCGGTAATTTCCGTTAAGCAGACCGTTTTTCCCGCTATTAAACCTTCGTAGGCCGCAGCAGTTCCGGCCAGTCCTCCACCAACTATTAGTAATTCACATTCAATAGTTTGATCAGGGGTACGAGAAGGGTTAGCAAGGGTTAGAGAGGGAGGAATTTGACCTAAAATAAGACTTAGGGGAAAAGTAGTCAAATAACGGGTGATTTTGGACATGATCGGGATGAGTTAAGAACGATTCTATGGTAAACCTCTATGAAGTAATGAAGAATATTGATTAATTCAGGTTCCCTTGTAGCAATTTTCAATTGGGTATACCAATATTTTAGGTGAAAGGTTATCACCAAAGAGAAGGAGGACATTGATTGTTAGTTATTTTTTCTGTCTCTATTTCTTCAAGTATTTGTTTCAATGTTTTTCCTGTGTTAGGTTCTCGAATAGGATTCGGTTGTGAATATTTATCATCAAGATCTCTTGGCAGATCTAGCGTTCCACTAGGTAAAGTTGCTCGACTGGTATATGCTTTTTCAAGATTAGCATTTTTGGCTTCACTAAGATTGGCTCCTCGTAAATCTGAACCTAAAAAGTTTGTTTGATTCAAATCTGCTTCCACAAAAGATGCTCCCAAATTACCAATTAAATCAAAATTATTGAGATCTGCACCAAATATTCCACTTAAATTAGCGTTAGTTAATGTTGCATAATTTAAATCAGCTTGGAAAAAACTTGCTTTAGTAGCTGTTATATTATCCAAGTTAGCATAAGGTAAAAACAACTTTTCTGAATCCATTCTATTTAAGATTGTTCCTTGTAAGTTGCCATGAAAAAATCTCGTTCTTAAATAATTTTTTGGTTCAGAGGGAATATAATCACGAATTGGTCTATGAGAATCTACTAAAATGCTTAGCAAACTTCTATTATTTCTGGGAATTGCTAATCTATTTTTAAAAATAAACTCACCATCATATTCTTTTTTTCCTAATTTTGTATAGGTTAGATCTGCATCGGTTAAATTAGCAAAATTAAGATTAGCTCCTCTCAAGTCAGCACTAATTAATTTAGCATTACACAATTTTGCTTCTTGGAGAAAAGCGCCACGCAAATCTGATCCTATTAATTTAGCATTGATAAGATTGGCTCTTGGTAAAAAAGCATTTCTTAAGTCTAATCCACTTAAATCTTGTCCACTTAAATCGCAATCAGCACATTGATTAGTTTTGAGCAATTGTTCTCTTGCTGAATTCTTCTCAACTTCTTGATCTATTTCTAGAGTTTCTTGTGCTACAGCAATATTATAAATCAAGCAAATCCAATTAATCAAAAATAAAGTTAGTAATTTTATTGCTAATTTTGTAGTTAATCTTAATTTCATTTTAATAAATTCCTAATAAAAAACTTTGATTTTTTTTACAGTAAGCATTCAGCCGTCAGTATTCAGCGTTCAGCCTTTGAATAAAAGCAGTAAACATTCATTTTCTAGCATTAGTTTTAAGCTTTAAGCTGATGGCTGACCGCTGATAGCTGAATGCTTACTTTTTGATTTATATACCACTCAAAAAACCATTTAAACCACTTACAATCGATGCCACTGCATTTAAAGCATTATCAATATTTTGAATTAATTGACGTGCATTGTTGATTTTTGTTGTTGTTGTTTGTATCTGTTCCTGAAGTGGTTCTAACTCATTTAAACTTATTTGGATAAATTCCTGACTTGTACGATTATGCAGAAGTTCCATTTCACTAATAAGGAATCGAATTTCATCTTTTACCTCTGCAGGGAGTTCCAGACGATATCGCTCTAATAGACTATATAGACTTGCGATATCTGAAGTTAATTGTCCATGTATTGTACTTATTTGATTTTTGGTTAAATTTGCCACAAAATTTCCTCCCTATTAATAATAAATTGACAATTTTAATTACTATGATACTCAACTGGAGTAAAAAGTTTTTGATGAAGATTAGCCATTACTTTCAGGGATTCTAAATAGGATTCAATTCTGGCTCTTCTTTGAGGAAAATTAATATTTTTTTGTTCTTCTTGCCATTGTTGATCTACCAGAATTACACTCACTTGAACAGGATTTATTTGGCGTTCAACTTCACTTTTATCTAACTCTTGACTAATAATTGTAGAATAATATTCCCTCATAGCTTTTTCTTCTAACTTAAGTCTTGTTTCATAGACTACTCTAGTAATTTCAGATAAAATAACAATATACTCTTGCAAAATAACATTAACTTCTTGAACAGATTCTTGTAAAACTTGTCTACGATAAGCATCTGATAAAGCTTTTTGAATAGCATTAGCTAATTCCTTGAGTAGAGGTTTTAGAGCAGAAATTTCTGGAGGTGCTGCTGCAGAAGAAGCTAAAGCTTCAGCTAACTGTCCAGCACCATCAAGCTCTTCGATAACTTTATCTGAAGATAATTCCCTAAATGCTTCAGTATATTGAGCTAAAATTGCATGAGCTTTTAGCAAATCATTCTCTAATTTAGCAAATCTAATACAATCATGTTCACGGAATGTTCTACCTTTTATTCCTCTATCATGATTATTGCTAAAGAATCCCGAGTATCTACTGTGTCTTAAGCAGGATTGGTAAAAATCTTTAATAATCAATTCGTAGTGCTGCTCAAAACTTATTGCTTGTTCACCAAACTGTTTAGCAGTCTCAAGATCAAATTCTTCTGTATCGCATCCACTATTGATAAAAAAAATAGGGAGAAATAATACTAATAAGATTCGCTTTTTGATATTTTGGATAATCATCTTGAAATTTTGAATTTTCACAGATGGACGCAAGGAACTATAATGTAGTTCCAGAAACCATTGTATTAGTTATATTTTTAAACTAAATATTTTTGTTAATCTTTGGCGAATCCACATAACAGGATTTTGTAAGTATTGCTCATCCATTAATCCCATATCTTTCAATTGTTGTTGATAATTTTTAAGAGTATCTTGACGCTTAGCTAATTCTTCGGCAACTTCTTGAACTAAACAAGGATAATTATCTAATAAGTTTTGAAAACAATTTTTTCCAATCAGAAATAAAGTAGTTTCTGTGGCAGCTATCATTGTGGTGGGATAGGGAACTTGTAATAATAAAGGTAATTCTCCGAAATACTCTCCTTGACTAAATGTAAAAATGAGATTGCTAATTTTTTTATTTTCATAAATTGCTTTGATTCCCCTAGCTATAATGCTGACTAAAATCAGCAGTACAATAACTTTGATGATCCATAACAAAGAAATTGCTTGTTCTCCTATGGTAAACACAGGAGTAGTCAAAGTTTGACGAAACCACAATTGTAAAACTGACTATGATAGAGACATCTTTTAACTGTAACAGTCAGCCGGATCAAAAGAGATTGCTAGATTAATATTTAAGAATAATAATTAGTCTAAAGTCATAAAACTTAAATAATATTCATTAACCAAAGTTGTTACCAATTGGGAAAATTCTTGATGCTGTTTCCATTGTTCTTCAGTATCAGCAACGGAAGCTGTAACCATCCACAATGTCTCAGCATATTCATCTGAAGAAATTAGTCCCGTATTGCGAGCTATATTAAGTTCAAGATATTCAATAGCAGTTTCGGGTTCAATCTGATTAACTATGGCTTGTAGCTGGATTTGAGTAGTTAAAGTCTTCATAAATTAATCCCAAATAGATGTGTTACAGAAAATCCAATCTTCTTCTATGTTCAGCTAATTATTAATAATTAACCTCACCTTATAGTATGAACCAATCAGTGGATTTGACTGATAAACCACAAAACAATTAGTATAATTGTCAGCTTCATTACAGAAATTTTAAATAAATAATGGGACAATTTCGTCTGAACTTTTACTGACTATTAAAAAGATTA
>DLXW01000310.1:2091-6768 GCA_003448685.1 Cyanothece sp. UBA12306 | reverse complement strand
GTCGTGGTTTTTCCTGCACCATTAGCTCCTAAAAAACCAACAATTTCTCCAGGTTCAATGGTAAAAGAAATATTGTCAACAGCTTTTACTGATTGGTATGTACGGCGAAAAAAATGATAGAGCGTCCCTTTAATTCCAGGATCTTTAAGAGCTACAGAATAAATTTTACTAAGATTTTCGACAATAATAGCTGGCATATTAATGAAGTCAGAAGTCAGAATTCAGAAGTCAGAAGTCAGAAGTTAAAACCAGTTTTTGTAACAGAGACTTAACACTCGCCAGTCACCAGTAATTTTTTCATGGAGTTAAATTACCCCAATAAATAATATTAACTGTTGTCTGAAAACTAATATATTGAAGGTGATTAGTTGTGGGCTTTAGTTGTGGGTTTAAACCCCCAACTATAAGTCACGAGTAGCTGTAAACTGATTTAACTGGAACTGGTAACTGATAACTGTTTTAACCCTATTCAAACAAACGGAAATAGGGATAACGTTTGGGAACACCTGGTTCTTTTGCTAAATCAAAATTAATCACTTCCCAACGGGGATCATCGGGTATTTCTTGACTAAACATGACTGGCAGCCCATATAATCTAGGACTAGATTCAGAATTACCTCGCCAAGAGGTATTCCTTTCTAAATAGGTACTAACCAACTGTTGATAACGGCTGGCAATAATCACCTTAGTTGCTCGATAACCTTGAGTATAAAGCCGATCTAAAGCCTCATGAATTTCAAAACGAATACCATCAGGATGGGTATGTTGTCGATACCATTCTTCTTGCCAACGTTTCCAATGTCTTCCTGACTGTAAATGGACTAATTCTTTAGTTTTAGGATCAGCCTCAAATGCACCATGACGGGGACAAAGATAGGTATCGGTTAAAGTCAAAGCAGGAATCACTTGGTGACAGTGAGGGCATTGAATCTCAGGACCAAAAATAGGATATTGCAAAGCCAGATTAATCTCTAAGTTTGATTGTGTATACTGCATTTGGTTATCTATTAACAGTCAGTTGCAGCTACATTATATCTATGAAATCCTTAAGGCTTTAATGATAACATTTAGATTTTAGATTTGGGTAAAATTCATGGTAGATAATCTGTTTGCTCTCCCTTCCTATTGGCCTCCTCCGGATCTTGCTCAAGCTGCTTTTGTTGCACCTAATGCTGTGGTAGTAGGACAAGTGACCTTAGCCCCAGGGTCAAGTATTTGGTATGGTGCTGTGGTGCGCGCGGATGTGGAAAAAATTATCATTGGAGCCCATACTAATGTTCAAGATGGCGCGATTTTACACGGCGATCCTGGAAAAATTACTTGTCTAGAAGATTATGTGACTATTGGCCATCGAGCCGTAATTCACTCGGCCTACATCGAGCAAGGTTGTCTGATTGGTATTGGCGCAGTAATTCTTGATGGGGTCAAGGTAGGTCAAGGAAGCATGATTGGTGCAGGAGCCATTGTTACCAAAGATGTTCCTGAGCGATCGCTGGTGGTGGGTATTCCTGCACGAAGGATGCGTGAGGTGTCTGATGAAGAAGTCCAAGGATTAATCAATCACGCCTTACGCTATGAACAATTAGCTTTAGTTCATGCCGGAAAAGGAACCGATCTGGGATTCACAAGCGACACCAAGTAAGATATAAATATAAGGATAAAAAATTTCGTTTTCAATGGGGACATTATTATGATTGATTGGCGTGTGTTAGTTGTTGTTGGACCAATTTTAATCGCTGCGAGTTGGGCTGTGTTTAATATTGGTGCTGCTGCCTTAAGACAAGTTCAAGAGTTTCGTGGCCGACAAAGCTAATTCTTTTTGTTGGCACTAAAGATACTCAACCGACTGTTTCCTGCTTGAGGGGACAGTCGGTTTGTTTCGGGTTTGAACAATGACTAGCAAGATTAATCAATGGTAGAAACAACAGGAATTTTGTATGGCATTAGTGTGGGTACAGGAGATCCCGATTTAATTACAGTTAAAGGAGTACGTATTTTACAAAGGGTTTCGGTGGTGGCTTTTCCCATGGGTTTGGGCCAACAATTGGGGATCGCTGAACAAATTATTTCCCCTTGGATCAAGGCTACTCAGCAGAAGTTACCCTTGTTCTTTCCTTATGTCCGTGATCACGAACAATTACAGCAAGCTTGGCGAGAGGCTGCATCACAAGTTTGGCAGTATCTCCAACAGGGAAAAAACGTTGCTTTTGCTTGTGAAGGGGATGTCAGTTTTTATAGCACCTTTACCTATTTAGCCCAAACTTTGAAGAAACTTCATCCTCAACTTAAAATTGAGATGATTCCTGGGGTTTGTTCTCCTCTGGCTGTAGCCTCGGTGTTAAAAATTCCTTTAACAGTTAGTAACCAACGCTTAGCTGTTATCCCTGCCCTTTATCATCTAGAATTATTAGAGTCAGTTTTGACTACGGCTGATGTGGTGGTTCTCTTGAAAGTCAGTTCGGTTTATTCCCAAGTTTGGCAAGTTTTACACAATTTTAGGCTGTTAGAGCAATCATGGGTGGTAGAAAGAGCTACCCAACCCGATCAGATTATATATGCTAATTTAAGCGATCGCCCACACCTTGACCTTTCCTATTTTTCTTTGCTCATCGTTCAAGTTAACCCTTCTGCCCCTCTGTAACATTTTTTTACACTTGCCAAAGCTCTCTCGAATAGGACTTTAGGGGTTTTTTCGGAAAATGTATTGGTTGTTACAGCAAAGTTGATCTTTATTAAGTAGCTAGGTTAGACTATAGTAGTTATGGAGACCTATTGAATTGCTAAATTGATTTCTTATGAGCCTTACTACCCTTGCTTCCCCTACCACCTTCTCACCAGATACCTCGAGTAACTACACCATCACCATGATTAAGGATGAAGTTCGTCAACTGGTAGAAACTGGAACTGTTAGTCGCCACCAACCGATTTATGTTCTGTGTGAGTACATTCCTGCCCGTGAGTGGGTTTGCGTCGAAACTGAGTTAGAAAGATGTGATTATCTCCTAAGAGATCAAATTGGAGATTTAGTTTCTTGTGAAACCTGGGACAATGACTAACATCAGCTTCGGTTTAGCTATTGTTTCCTTGCTGTCGTAACTAACCCCTTTTGAGATCCAATACAGAAATCCCTTGCTTCAAACTCATTTTAACAAATTTCCCCTAGTCCTGGTTACTTTAACTAGGACTACAGCAATTTTGGTTGTCTGACAAAAAATACTTTAATTCTTAAGAAAATCATAAATTAAATCCAATTGTAAGGAAAGTCGAGGGAAAATGTAATTATTGATACGGCTGAGATCTTCACAGATTACAAGCCTGACTCAATAACAGCGCGTTGTTGAAAACTCCAATAATAACTAATTGGTTGTCTTATGAATCTTCACACATTGCCTAATCTTCGATCTAACTCTTATTCTATTGAAATCATTCAAGATGAAGCCAGACAACTGGTTGATCGGGGTACCGTTAGCCGCCACCAGCCTATCTATAGTCTGTGCGAATATATTCCCCCACGGGAATGGGTAAGTCTTGAGTGTGAACTCGAAAGATGTGATTATCTCTTACGCGATCGCATTGGAGATTTGATCGGTTCAGAATGCTGGAATAATGATTAAATTAGCATTTAGCCCCATCAGTGTACCAGAAAACTGAACATTTAAGTTGGTTAGGACTGATGTTTCCTATCCTTGTAAGACAGCTTTTTAGTTTAAGCAATGGAGAATAGCCAAATTTAAGACTTAGATTGACGGGACTTTTCCAATTCTTGCCTCAGAGTGATTACTTGTTCAGTAAGTTGTTGAATTTCCCCTTGAACCTTACCACGACTGGTAGGACTTGGGGAAGATTCAGCATTATTGTGACCGCTAGTCGAAGCTTTGTTGGTTGTTTCTTGTTTTTGATTGAGCCATTGATCGACAACACGACGGGCTTCTTGTTCAGTAACTTCTCCTTTGTCGGACCATTCTTGAAATTGTTGAGTCAATTGATTTTGTAAATCTGATAAAGTTTCGGAACGTTTTTGGGGATCTTGGAGGGTTTCTAGCACAGAAGTGGTAGCTCCCACACCAATACGAAAACTTTGCTGCAATAATTCCAAAAGATTGTTGTTATTCATAGGATTAATTTTAATTTGAGTTAACTAGGCAGTTTGAGTCAAATATTCTTCTAAATCCTCGACAAGACGAGTTAATTCTGCTTCTGTGGTCAGCCTAATTCGATCATCTCGAACCGTTAATAATACTTTAGCGGCAAAAGGACTAGGATAAATATTGGGGTTACAAAACACTTCTAGGAATACTTCCCCCGTATGAGTATACTCCATCGGTTTTTGAGGTTGGGGTCTTCCTCCACTAGCTGCTTGGGCAGCGATCGCTTTAAGACTTCCCATTAATTGATTAATTTCCCCTTTGAGGGTTCTAGCTGCTTCAGGGCTAAAGTTAATGGTAACTGCTCCTTGAATCAAATTGAGGGTAAGTTTAGTCATGGATTAACATAAAATACTATAAGTCTATCTGTGTAGCAATCCTAGTCAAAATTTTATATTTTCTTCGGACAATCTATTATACTTATACTTTGCTATTTAAGACGATACTAAGTAGTCCTCCTTTTGCCTCCTGCCTTTCAACTCCTGCCTCTAACAAAACTAGGATTTAATTTGAAGGTGCAAGATGTCAGTTA
>DLXW01000310.1:0-1909 GCA_003448685.1 Cyanothece sp. UBA12306 | reverse complement strand
CCTTGTCACCCCGTGAGCTTGATCACCGAAAAATTGGGTTTGAAGCCTCGCCCGTTTCACGGCGGGGAGGATGTCAACCTACACTCATGGCAATTAAAAAGCTTAATAAAAAGCCAGCAATAGTGGAATAAGAAACCGAACTTCCTCCTAATTCATAAGCTTCAGGCATCATGGTACTAGACAACATAGCCAAAATAGCACCCCCTGCGATGGCCTGGGCAATACCTATAAATAATAAAGAGGCATGATCTTGCATAAAAGAGCCTAAAATAGCAACAAAACCGCTTAAAATCACCATCCCAAACCACAGAGAAAGGATTTGCTTTTTAGAGGTTCCTGCTTGTTGCATTCCTGACGCGCTAGTTAATGCTTCAGGAAAATTTGAGATAAAAACCGCCAATAAAAACGATAAACCCAAATGATTTGATGCCGCATTCATACCAATTACTGCTGCTTCAGGAATGTTATCTAAGAGGGTTCCTACTAAAATAGCTACAGGGGCAGATCTTTGCACTAATCCTTCGAGGGTAACGGGATCTTCCCTCATTAAGCGATCTAATTCTACCTGTTCCATTAATTGATTGCGCCAACGTTCTAAATTACGTTCTGCTGCCACTTGACAGTCTACAGAGAGGCGCAGTCGTCGGGCTAAAGTACGACTCAAGGCACAAGCAAGATGGGGCGATCGCGTCAAAACCTGGGCAAAATTCTCTTCATTTAATTGATATAATTCCATGGGAGTACGGGCAATAACCGTCGCAGAACGAGGTTCTCCAGTCAATAAGGACATTTCCCCAAAGATTTCTCCTGCACCCAAAACTGTTAAAATTTTTTGTCCTTTGATGACTTCTGCCTCCCCTTGGGCAATCATATAAAAATAATCTCCGCGATCGCCTTCTCGACACAATACTTGATGGGATTTCACGTAAACGGGAGTCACTAATTTAGCGATCGCTTGTTTTTCAGCTTCAGGCAAATTTTGTAACACTTCAACATGGGCAATTCGTTGCAGTACATCAAGTTGCTGTTCGTGTTGTTGCTGTTCAAACAAATAACGGCGACTGGAGGCAGGTTTACGGAGAAAACCACCATGTTCATCTATATATTGACTGAGGCTGGTAAATAACACTCCACCCATGGCAAAACCGAATAATAGAGGTAAAAACCCCGTATTTTCGTAGACTTTACTGGCAATCTCCAGGGCGATCGCTGCCATCAGCGTACCACTGCCAAAAGCCATAATAGCAGCCGATATATTGCGACTCGGTTGGAAAAATACCCCAACCGACGCGCCTAAAGCCAAACTAGACGCACCTAAAATTCCCTGAAAAAAAGCAGCAATGGTCATAAGCAACCATTATTTATTAATTTTTGTTAGTTATCTCAAGATGAATTTTTTCGAGTTAATTTTTGCTTTTAAGATAGGATGACGGACAATTATGGGGAATATTTTCCTGGCAATTGCTCTTATCTTATCAGAGAGTTGCCCCGATTCAACAGTTAATAGTCAAGCAAAGCTAAAAACTATAATCGCTACAATAGTGAAGTCATTGAAAGTTAACTAGGGAAAAACCGATGAATGACAATCCACAAAACAATCCCAACTCCGAATCTGAAGATGAGCATAACGCAGAATATACTCAACGTCGACAAGAAATCCAATTACACGAAGAAGAACTACGGCTTTTAGAAGAAGAAAGACGGATTAGACAAGGACAACGCCGACTAATTGTCCACCGTTTTACCCAATCCATTTATTTTTTAGTCGGTGCTTTAGAAAGCTTGTTAATACTCAGATTTATTTTACGCTTGGCGGGGGCTAACCCAGAGAATTTTTTCGCTCAAATTATTTACGGAATTTCTGCCCCTTTTGTTAGCCCATTTCTTAATTTATCATAATGTCGTCAGA
>DLXW01000113.1 GCA_003448685.1 Cyanothece sp. UBA12306 | reverse complement strand
CGGTGTTGAAGGTTGACTATTGTTTGGAGTTTCTGTAGTTGGAGAATTTTTATATACTCCAGGACATTTTTTCGGATCAAACTGAAAAGACACCCTAACTCGATAGTTCCCTGGACTACTAAATTGACTAGATTTAATTTGTGATAAAGCCTGTTGGTTAAATAATCCATAACCAGAACTTTTAATGAGGTAAGGATTCTTTACTACATTACCTTGGCCATTAACTGCAATGCCATAGATAGCGGTTCCTTCTAGTTTTCGTGAACAAGCTGCTTTAGGATAAATTCCTACTAAATTTTGCCAATTATTTTTTCCTACAGGGACACCCGTCTGAGCCATCCATCTGGCATCATTTTGCCTTGCATCTTCATTCTTTGTATTAGTATTGTTGTAACGAAGATTTTCTGCCCCTTGAAGGGTATCCCTGACCAAATTACGAATAATTCTATCTTGTCGAGCTTGATCTTGATTAATGGTGACTTCATTAGGAGTACCATTAACTGCAATTTGCTCTGATGGGGAAAGTTGTTGAGGAGGTTGACCCTTTCCTTGATTGATCAAGACATCAATAGGAATTGGAGCTTTCAATGGTTCAAAATTAGGTCTTTCAGGAGTTCTAGAACCTTCCCTTGGAGGGAGAGCAGAAACTTGTGGGCTAGAATTACCTAAAGGAGGGGCTGGTAATCGCAAAGAACCAGAAGGTGGTGGTGCGATCGGCATTGATCTCATTGGTCTAGGAATTGGCCTGTAACCTGAACCGAGAGGAGGAAGATTGGGTAAAGGAGGTAGGACCGGAGGCGCTGGTAGGTTATTAAAGTTGCTCGGAAGTGAAGGATCAAGGGAAGGAGAATCTAAAACAGGGATCTCTCCCAAGGAAGTATCAGGAAACTCAGGAATATCTAAAGATGAGGCAGAAGGATTGGGCAAACGAGCTAACTCTGCGGCCGTTAACTCTATAATTTCTACATTACGTTGGGGAGTCGGATTTTTTTGAGGCGCGAGATTAGTAAAACTAGGGATAGCAAGACCTAATACCAAGGCATGGATACCTACTGATGTAACGACAGCCAAGCTATTAGAGTTAAATAACCGCATGGGCATCGATGTAGTTTCAATCGAAGAGGAGGAGAAGGTCATAACCGTTAGTAAATTCCGTTCCGCAGTTGTGCTTAGTTATTTATAACAAAAGTCATGCTCTTTTGACAGCAATATTTTCTTTGTAGATACTCCTGTCCCCCTATACCGACAGATCAAAGGTCATATTGTGTTAAAATATCTTCAAGCCGAACAAAAGATTAGCGTCAACTTGCTATCTCACCGTAGTATAAATCCTCTGGGTAGCCAAGTTAGAGTTTTTAATAGGTGGACAAAAAAATTATTAGATATCTTACTTGTGATATGAAATATCGAGCTATTGCAACTCTTATTATTTCTAGTTTAATCTGGCTCTCAAGTTGGCTTTTAACTCCTCCAGCTTTAGCCTTAACTTCTATTAAGATTCTGGATATTGATTATAAAAACTGTCCTCCAGAATTAGCCGAAGGCAATGTTACCAGTGGTGGGTCAAGCTTACCAGCCGATTGTTATATCTTAAAGGGTAAAGCAAAAAATTCATCAGGGAAAACTTTATATGATGCCGACGTTTTTGGTCGAATTCTTGATGCTAATAATGAACCAGTATTGCAAAATCGCAGTCGTGTAGGTTCAATTTCAGAAGTCCCTCCAGGGGTTAGCGAGTTTGAACTGAGAATTACAGTTCCATCAGATCAACCAACCCCCTTAAAGTTGAAGCAATTTAAAGCTTCTGGTTTTACCAGTAAAGTTACCCCAATTTTTTAACCTATTTAGAACCCCTAAATTAGGCTCCACTCTATGGTAATTCAGAGTTCCGATGCTTACATAATTGCAGCAGGAACTTGGTTTAGCATAGAAGAAATAAATTGTAAAGCAAGAATAGCAAGAATGGGGGAAAGATCTAAACCTCCCAACGGAGGGATAATAGATCGGAAAATATTAAGGTAAGGATCAGTAATAGGACTGAGGAAAGACATGATTCCATAGGCCCACTCGGCTGTTTGAAACCAAGAAAGTAAAATTCTCACAAAAATCAACAATAGATAGATGTTGATAAAGTTGATTAGGGTATCAATAATTAACAGGGCAGGATTCATAAATAAACAATTTTCCTTAATGAATTGATCTGGCGTTGTTATAATTGATTTTATCTCAAATTCGTTTCATGTGTATTTTCATAAACTTCATAGGTGATTAAGAAGCTTTTTCAAGCTGGGCGATCGCTAGTGTGATCATTGACTACCAAGTTATATTGTCTCCCCATTTTTGAAACTGATTAACTTTTCTGGACGAATTTCTGAGATAATTTAAAACGGACTTGTAATCTGCTTTTTCAACAAGGGATACCTAGCACAAGATTAAGACAATGCAACTTAAGCTTAGTGTCAAAGTATCCTAAAATTGGCTAAAGTTTGCTATTATACCTTTTCTAAGCAGTATAGACGAGTAGCTTCTGACTCTTAACCTCAGAAGCATTGACAAACGTAAACAAATAAATGATTGGTTATGACTCAAGTATCTGGTTCGTCCGATGTCCCCGATATGGGACGTCGCCAATTCATGAATTTATTAACCTTTGGAACAATTACTGGCGTAGCAGCTGGAGCATTGTATCCTGTGGTTAAATATTTCATTCCCCCTTCGAGTGGTGGGGCCGGTGGTGGTGTCACCGCTAAAGATGCCCTAGGTAACGATGTGATCGTGAGTGAATTTTTAGGCAGCCATAGCGCGGGCGATCGCGTTTTAGCCCAAGGGTTAAAAGGAGATCCCACCTATCTCGTGGTTAAAGGGGATCAAACCTTGGCTGATTATGGAATCAATGCAGTTTGTACCCATTTGGGTTGTGTGGTTCCCTGGAACGCCAGCGAAGACAAATTCATCTGTCCTTGTCACGGTTCACAATATAATGCTGAAGGTAAGGTAGTCCGTGGACCGGCTCCCTTATCCCTCGCGTTAGCCCATGCCAATGTTAGCGAAGATGACAAAGTTGTTTTCACTACTTGGACAGAAACTGACTTTCGCACTGATGAAGACCCCTGGTGGTCATAATTTGTTGGAATTTATCGATCCTTGGTTACGTCAACGTTTAAGATTTGAGTGGTTTGATTTAACAATGAGAACACCCGATGTCTCGGAAATTTGGCAAGCGAGTAAACAGCTAACAGTGCGGATCATCCTGGTAGCTTTTGCCACTTTTACCCTTTATGTAGTTAATGATCTTGTCTTGCCTCAAGCAGCAGTTGCTTATCCGTTTTGGGCCCAAGAAACTGCCCCAGCAACTCCTAGGGAAGCAACTGGACGTATTGTTTGTGCTAACTGCCATTTAGCACAGAAAGATGCTGAGGTGGAAATTCCCCAGTCAGTATTGCCCGATACTGTTTTTGAAGCAGTGGTCAAAATTCCTTATGATCTCGACTCCCAACAAGTTCTAGGAGATGGTTCTAAAGGTGGTTTAAATGTGGGGGCTGTCCTCATGTTACCCGAAGGCTTCAAAATTGCTCCCGAAGATCGCATTCCTGAAGAAATGCAAGAAAAGGTTGAGGGAGTTTACTTCCAACCTTACAGCGAAGATCAAGAAAATGTGGTCATCGTTGGACCTTTACCTGGAGAGCAATATCAAGAGATTGTTTTCCCTGTGTTATCTCCTGATCCTGCTACCGATAAATCCATTGAATTTGGTAAATATGCGGTTCATTTAGGAGCTAATCGAGGCCGAGGTCAAGTATATCCTACGGGACAACTAAGCAATAACAACGCTTTTAAAGCTTCTGTTCCAGGAACTGTAACCGATATTGTTAAAAATGATGATGGTGGTTACAGTGTTACCCTAACCAATGCTGATGGAGACGTGGTGGAAACTATTCCTCCAGGCCCTGAATTAGTTGTTAGTACAGGTCAACAAATAGCTGCTGGAGAACTCCTGACTGATAACCCGAATGTGGGTGGTTTTGGTCAGAAAGACACGGAAGTTGTACTACAAAGTCCGACTCGAATCAAATGGTTAATGGTATTCTTAGCTGGCATTATGTTAGTGCAAATTCTATTAGTCATTAAGAAAAAACAGGTCGAACGAGTTCAAGCTGCTGAAATGAATTTCTAGGCTTTCTTAAAATTTGTTGAAAACTCTTGACAGACAGGCAATTAGCCTGTCTGTTTATTTATTATCATGGAAGTTAATTTTGTGGTTTGTTTGCTATCCAATATTTACTAACAAAATGATTTTGGATTTTAATATTTTCAAAACCAACTTTAGCAAGACGCTCAACTAAATTATCAGTAGTATAATGCTTATAATACGGTTCATGGAAAAGAAGAGGAAAATTACTCATCATTGTCTGCAATTCGGGAGAATCATCCTCTTGCATTGAATCACAAATAATAAATATTCCTCCAGGTTTAGTTACCCGACTAAAAATACTTTTACTATTTTGAAATGCCTCGTAAGATAACTTAGTTAAATTTTCAGGCGAAGGAATAAAAGATTCAATATTAGAAGTGAACTGCATAACTTGAAGTGTAATAATGAAAAATTTTGGGTGGTGTAACAGGTTTTTAGGTTTTGAACAGAAATTAAATTATTCAGCTTGACTGTTGCTTTTTTTACTGCGCTTACTGGTAGTTTTAGTTTTAGTTGCAGTCTTAGTTTTAGTAGTAGTTTTAGCTTTGGTTTTAGTTGATTTGCGGGTTGTTTTTTTCTTTGTTGCAGCCTTAGCAGCTAATAATTCTAAAGCTGTTTCTAGACTCAAACTTTCTGTTGTTTCCCCTTCAGGAAGTCCAGCATTGACTTTCCCGTGTTTGACATAAATGCCATAGGGACCTTCATAAATATTAACAGGTTCGTTATCTTCAGGATGAACCCCTAATTCCCGTAAAGGTTTCTTGGTACCTCGACCTCCTCCTCGACTCTTTTTCGGTTGAGCTAATAATTCCAAAGCTCTTTCTAGATTAACCGTTAAAATATCATCTTCGGCTTTGAGAGAACGATAATCCTTGCCTTCTTTTCCTTGATCATGCACTACATAAGGACCAAAACGGCCTAAACTAGCCTTGATTTTTGCTCCCGTTTCGGGGTGAGTTCCCAACAAACGAGGAAGAGATAACAATCCTACAGCAATATCGATGGTTACGTCTTCAGGTTTCATTTTCTTGGGTAGAGAAGTCCGTTTCGGTTTCTTATTGTCTTCGCTGACTTCTCCCAACTGAACATAGGGACCATAAGTCCCCGTTAATATAAAAATTCCTTCTCCAGTTTCGGGATGAACCCCTAATTGTTCGGGTCCTTCGATTTTTTGTTTAACAATAGTGGCAACCTGTTCAGGATTAAGATCCGCAGGGGTTAAATCTGCGGGAATCGAAGCAGTAACTACTTCTTCTCCCTGATTAACCTCGACATAGGGTCCAAACTTGCCAATTTTAACCTTGGCTTCTAAATTTTCTAAATTAACCGCTCTAGCTTCTCCAGGATCAATTTTTTCAATTCCCACTTTAACTTGGGTATCTAACCCCTGATCTCCTAGATAAAAATTTTGTAGATAAGGTAACCATTGAGCCTCTCCCGTAGCAATTTCATCGAGGGTTTGTTCCATTTTAGAAGTAAATTTTGTGTCTACTAAGTCGGGAAAATGTCCTTCTAAAAGACTCACAACTGCAAAGGCTGTAAATGTAGGAATTAAAGCCTTACTACGCATTTGAGCATAACCGCGATCAATAATTGTCCCAATAATGCTCGCATAGGTACTGGGACGGCCAACCCCTTCGCTTTCGAGGGTTTTTACTAAAGAAGCTTCTGTATAACGGCCTGGGGGCTGGGTTTCGTGTCCTAATACATCTAATTGTTGACACAGAGGATGATCTCCCTCTTGTAAAGGGGGTAATATTAATTCTTGGTTTTCTAAAGCTGCTTCGGGATCATCTGAACCTTCCACATAAGCGCGAAAAAATCCAGGAAAATCAATTCTTTTGCCCGAAGAACGAAATCCGGCATCTTCCACCGTTAAATTAACAATAATTTGGGTTAAGCGAGCATTGGCCATCTGACAAGCTACTGTCCGCTTCCAGATCAGATCGTACAGAGCAAATTCATTGCTCGATAAGCCCGTTTCCTGGGGTATACGAAACTCATTGCCCGCAGGACGAATGGCTTCATGGGCTTCTTGCGCTCCTTTACTTTTAGTAGTGTATTGGCGGGGTTTAGGACTTAAATATTCTTGCCCATATTTTTGCTTGACACAATCCCTGGCCGCCGTAATCGCCTGATCGGACAAATGGACAGAATCTGTCCGCATATAGGTAATATAACCTTCTTCATAAAGTTTTTGAGCAATACGCATGGTATCCCTCGCAGAAATACCTAATTTTCTGTTAGATTCCTGCTGTAGCGTCGAGGTGGTGAAGGGAGGAGCCGGTTTGCGAACAGTGGGTTTTTCTTCGGTTTTGCTAACTGTCCAGGTTTTACCATCTAACCTTTCTTTTAAGGTATTAGCTTCTGACTCATTGAGTAGAACAACTTGTCTTCCTTTAGCAATTTTTCCAGTATTAGGGTCAAAATCGCTACCTTGGGCGACTTTTTTGTCTGCTAGGGTGATTAATTTGGCTTCAAAGGAGTTTTGCTCTTTTTCCAAAAGGGCCTTGAGATCCCAATAGCCACCAGATTGAAAAGCTCGACGTTCCCGTTCTCTTTGAACCAACAGACGTACTGCCACAGACTGAACTCTTCCGGCGGAGAGTCCACGGGCAATTTTTTTCCAGAGTAAGGGAGAAACGGTATAACCGACCAAACGATCTAAAATACGCCGAGTTTCCTGGGCATGTACTAAGTTATCGTCAATATTGCGACAATTCTTTAAAGCTTCGTTAATGGCTTCGCGGGTAATTTCATGGAATACCATCCTTTTGATAGGAACTTTTGGTTTGAGTAATTCCATCAAATGCCAACTGATGCTTTCCCCTTCACGGTCTTCGTCAGTCGCTAAAATAAGTTCATCAGCCTCTTTTAGAGCGGATTTCAATTCTTGAACGACTTTTTTCTTACTTTTAGGTATAACGTAAAGGGGTTCAAAATTATTCTCGATGTTAATCCCTAAATTTGACCAATTTTTATCTTTATAAGCCGCCGGAACCTCTTCAGCTGAGGCGGGCAAGTCCCGCACATGGCCCATAGATGCCTCAACGCGATACCCTTTGGGTAGATAATTTCTAATGGTACGAGCTTTAGTAGGGGATTCAACGATAACAAGCGTTGGCATGATAGTTCAAACTAAATCTGAGCAAACTTTAGCAGATAATTCTTAGAGTAACAATTGAATTTATAATTGTGCTTGATTAAATCTACACAATGCTAGACGGAATTACGGAATTGCTGTTCAATTACTGCTTTATTCCAAGAGGTTGCCCTCTTTTAGTCCACAGGCATAAGCTGTAATTCATCGGCATTCTATCACTAAAATCTTCTGTCATCAGTCTTATTCGTTTGATTTTAACATTTAATTCAAATAATTAAAAGCCTTGGCCTACTTAAAGACTTCTAATACCCACGGGGTGACAACTAGACTCAAGTTGAGATAGGGG
>DLXW01000220.1 GCA_003448685.1 Cyanothece sp. UBA12306 | reverse complement strand
CTAATTTGGGTTGATCAAGTAGGGGATTGGTATCATTGGTGGTTAACCAAACTCCTCGAATTTCCTGCTTAGAAGCAGAAAAACTCGAAATGGGATAACCTATGAGCAAAACAGCTAAAAATGCTCCGATGAACCTTTGAAAGAACCGATATTTTAAAAATAATTGCCAAATTTTTAGTAAAATAGACCATTTCATAACCAAAAATGCAAACTGTGAGGCCAATCACCCTCTAGTTTAGCGAGGGTTAGAATAAGATGCTAAGTAGTCGGAATAAATAAACAAAACTATGTTAAACAAAAAGAAAAAAATATTGCTAATAATTCCGAATTATCTCCAAAATTGAGAAATTATTGAGTTTATGTACAGTTTTTACTGATTGGCAAATCCTGGTCATGATGACTGGGGGCTTGTTTGTAAAGATTTATTGTATTATATTCATGAAGATAACTAAAATAAATTGTTTTAAGAGGATATTTTCTATGCCCTATACAACTGAAGAAGGTGGACGGCTCAACAACTTTGCAGCAGAACCTAAAGTTTATCAAGCTCAACCCCCATCACCATCACAACAGCGCAATTATATTATTTTGGGTGTTGCAGCATTATTATTAGTTGGTGGTTTGCTGACAGTAGCTTTTTATGCTTCTTCTAATGTTGGATAACTTAGTATCTAGTTAAAATTTGATTTTTTACAGGATCTAGCTCTAGAGGCGTTGTTAGCAACGTCTCTAGATTTATCTCAGAGGTTTTTGTAGTTGAAGGGCTAAAGGTTGTTCAGGAGTAATAACTAACCCATGATTAGGATTATTAATTAAATTTTGCGGATTTTTTCCTTCTTCTGTCCCAAAAACTAACCAACGACTACCTTGAGAAAGTGTCTCTAAAGTAGCAAGATTTTGGGTTAACCAAATCATCGGTAAGTTAGGTAAAGCTAGATTAAGACTTTCTTCTTCTGCTTCGATCGCAGCTAAAGCTTCTAGTACGCGACGGTTGCCGTGAATAACTCCCGTTCGGGCTGTCCAAAATTTAACATTCAACTGAGAGCGTAGGGCATAAAAATACAAAGATGCAGCAGCAATAACCCCTTGTTCGAAAATTTCAGGTTCCCAAGACGAAGCACTATCAAGACAGATAAGAATATCTTCTCCACCCGTGATAATTTCTAATTCCCTGACCTTGAATTCATCAAAACGGGCGCTAGTGCGCCAATGGATCAAGCGCATCGGATCGCCGTGACGGTAAGGACGCAAGGTTTTTGTCACCCCTTCATGGGCAGCTTGATAGTGGCGATCGCTCTGCATTTTATCGCTATCTTCTTGGCCAATGGTATCAATTAAGGGGCATTGAGTTAAGGGCAAAATCTGGGGATAAACAATAGCTTTAGCACAGACTTCTTGACGACGACGACACCAGAATAGTCCTAGGGGAGATCCGGTTCTTAGTTGAACTTCTTGCCAACGATAAACTCCCCGTCGTTGAGTAGGAAGATAGTAAGTCCAAAATTTTTGCCCCTGGGGAGGGATAACTTCAATAGCGGTTTTAACAGGTTGTCCTAAGACATGGGGAATAAGATCCCAGACTTGGATCAAGGTTTTTGGTTTTTTTTCGGTATTTTCGATAATTACTTCCACAGTAAGATCATCGCCAGCACTCACGGGGGTAATGGGGAGACGATGGACTTTAAGGTGACGTTGCGATTGAATAGGAAGTACTGCTCCTAATCCTAATAAAGCAGCTATAGTGCCACTAAGTATATATAGCCATCCAGCCATAGTATTAGCTGCTGCCCCAAAGAAACAAATAGCAATTCCCCCTAATAACCAACCACTAAAAGCAGGGGTTGCCCAGTGGTTTTCTAACCATTCAATGATGGGGGATGAATTTTTTATGGCCATAAACTACAACAAAACCAAACTGCTTTTTCCAACTTATGCTATGCGATCGCACCGTTGTTCAATTACTTTTAATATAGTAACAATAGTTTAGGTCTGCGAAACCTTAAAAATTAAGTGACTATGATTAAAATTCTCCATCTTTCTGATATTCACCTAGGAAGCGGCTTTACCCACGGTCGTCTTAACCCTAAAACTGGTTTGAATACTCGCTTAGAGGATTTTATCAACTCTTTAAGTTTATGTATTGATCGCGCCCTTAATGAGAAGGTCGATTTAGTCTTATTTGGGGGAGATGCCTTTCCTGATGCCACACCTCCTCCTTATATTCAAGAAGCGTTTGCTTCGCAATTTCGTCGCTTAGCCGATGCTAAAATACCCACGGTTTTATTAGTGGGAAATCATGATCAACATTCTCAAGGTAATGGCGGCGCGAGTCTTTGTATTTATCGGACTTTAGCTGTTCCAGGTTTTATTGTGGGGGATAGTTTAAAAACCCAGAAAATTACCACCCAAAATGGGGATATCCAAGTCATTACTTTACCTTGGTTAACCCGTTCTACCTTGTTTACCCGTCGTAAAACCGATGGCTTATCTTTTGAAGAAGTAAGCAAGTTATTAATTGAGAGTTTGACATCAGCTTTAGAGGGAGAAATTCGGCAACTTGATCAAAATATTCCCACTATTTTATTAGCACATTTAATGGCAGATCGGGCTAATTTAGGCGCGGAGAGATTTCTAGCAGTAGGTAAAGGTTTTACTATTCCTCTTGCTTTATTAATTCGTCAGGAGTTTGATTATGTTGCTTTAGGTCATGTTCATAAACATCAAAATCTTAATCCGTCTAACGATCCACCTATTATTTATCCAGGAAGCATTGAAAGGGTAGATTTCAGTGAAGAAAAAGAGGAGAAAGGTTATGTATTATTAGAAGTAGATAAAGGGGTAGTTAATTGGAAATTTAATGTAGTGCCAACTCGCTCTTTTTGTACTATAAAAGTTAATGTTTCAGATCAAGAAGATCCTCAAGCTGCTATTCTTAAAGCGATTGAAAAAAAACAGATTCAAGAGGCTGTAGTTCGCTTAATTTATCAAATTCGTTCTGAACAATTAGAATTAATCGATACGAGAGAAATTCATCAAGCATTAGAAACCGCCCATAGTTACACTATCCGTCCTGAATTAGTCAGTCAATTATCCCGTCGTCGTTTACCAGAATTAGGAGTAGGAAATAGTTTAGATCCCATAGGAGCATTAAAAGCTTATCTTGATAATGAAGATAAGCTTCAAGATTTAGTTCCAGATATGTTAGAAGCAGCTCATGGTTTACTCAACGGGGAGACTAAAATTCAGGAAAGTTTAACTATAAAACAAACAGTTTTACCATTAGAATAAAATTGAATTATTAACCAAGACCGCTATCATAAACAACATTTAAAGTTCCGTCCTGAAAACCTTGGCGACAAGCATAACGTTGAATTTTACCACTAGAAGTTTTAGGAATTGTACCAACTCTTAATAAAAGAACGCGATGAACTTGTAAACCGTGATGAGTCGCCACAGCTTGTTTAATACTTTTGACCATTTGTTCAAAAACAGGAGGTTCTGAGGGTGTGGGTTCAAGTTCAAATCCTGGATCAAGTGGTTCTTGTTGACGGCGATCACTAGTTTTACGTTTTTCTTGCTCAGGAACAACGGTAGCAGATTTGCGGCGGCGATTATGATAACGACGTTCCACCTCAACTGCAATCATTAGTTGTTCTTTTCCATCAACTTGAGTGATAAATGCGGCACTACGATGGGATATTAATCCAATATGACTTCTTTCGGTTGTTAACTCAATATCTTGAGGATAATGATTACGTCCCCGAACAATGATGACATCTTTGAGCCTTCCTGTAACAAAAAGTTCGCCATTTTCATCAACAAATCCTAAATCTCCTGTGCGTAAAAAAGGGCCTGCTTGAGTATCAGATAAATAAGCTGCAAAAGTTGCTTGAGTTTTTGATGGTTCTTGCCAATAACCTTGAGCTACACTGTCTCCTGATACCCAAATTTCTCCAACTTGATTAAAATTACATTCTCTGAAAGTATGGGGATCAACAATTTTAACGGTTTGTCCTAAACAGGTTTCTCCGCAACCGACAAAAGTTTGAGTCTGAGATTCTTCAGCAGAAACTTCTACAACTCGATTTTCTGTCAATGCTTGCTCATCCACAGTTTTGACAACAGGAAGTTTAGAAGATACTCCACCAGTAATAAATAAAGTTGCTTCAGCCATACCGTAGCAAGGATAAAAAGACTCTTTACGGAAACCACAAATAGCAAATTTCTCAGCGAAGTCTTTTAAAGTTTTAGCACGAATGGGTTCAGCGCCTGTAAAGGCAACTTGCCAATTACTCAAATCTAGGGTTTTAAGTTGTTCGTTGGTTACTTTTTGAGTACAAATATCATAAGCAAAATTAGGGCCACCACTAGTTGTCGCACGATAATCAGAAATGGCTTTTAACCAACGATAAGGTTTTTGTAAAAAATCAATCGGGGACATTAAAATACAAGGAACACCGATATATAAAGGTTGTAAAACATTACCAATAAGTCCCATGTCATGAAATAGAGGCAACCAACCGACTACTAAACTAGAATTGTCATGACTAAATGCTTGCTGAATCATTTGTTGGTTGTGTACCAAATTATTATGAGTCACCATTACGCCTTTAGGGTTGCCTGTTGATCCTGAAGTATATTGCAAAAAGGCGACAGAATGGTCAGAGATTTCTGGAGGATACCATGTAGGTGAAATTGTTTCTTGATAATTATCTGTAGTAAACCAGTTTAGTTCGCCTAAGTCTGGTGTTTCATCAAAATGTTTTTGTACATTTTCTAAAATATCTTGGGTTGTCAAGGCTAATTTAGCTTGAGAATTAGCCACAATTGCTTGGAGTCTTGATAAATTTTGATTGCGTTTAGGAGGATAAAGAGGAACTGGAATAACACCAGCATATAAACAACCAAAAAATGCAGAGATGAATTCTATTCCAGGAGGATATAATAGTAAAGCTCTGTCTTGATTAGCTGCTAAAGACTGTAACTTAGCTGCAATATTTCTTGCTTTTAAATCTAGATCCTGATAAGTTAAAGTAATTGACTCTTTTTCTCCATTTTGTAAAAATACATAAGCCCTTTGATCTGGTTGATTGATTGCTCTATATCTCAGTAAATTTACTAAATTTGAAGGTGATTTATTGTTATTATTTAAGAGATAAGACTGAGTAAGATAATTAATTGGATTAACAGTAGAAACCATAATGAAGAGAGTTATAAATTATTACTTGTAAGTTAAATTTAACATTCTCATTCAGGTTTCAAAAACAGCAATATTTACCAAATCACAAGGATTTTGTCGATGGAATTCAGTAAAATTTCTGGTTGTGGGTCAAATTACTTACTGCATAGATAGCACTAGGCATAGTTAGTAAATATTTAATGAGTTCTTCTTGTAAGTAAATTCCCTAAAAAATTCTATAATTTGAGGCAACAGGCAAAAAGCAGCAGACAATAAATTTACGGTGTACTTAAGTGTTATGCAATTTGCCATTGCCCTTATTTCACGAGGCTTTAACTGTTTGAGAGTAGATCTTGTGAATGGATTGTAAACGATTCAACGTATTGTTTAAAAACTGTTCTTTACAGCGAGAACGTTGAATTTTGCCGCTAGAAGTTTTGGGGATGGTTGCTGTTCTTAACAAAACTACATCATGAACTTGTAACCCATGATTGTTGATTACTGCTTGACGAATACACTTGATAACTTGATCAATATCTATTTTACGTAAATAGGTTCGTTTAACTTCTTGGGCAATGATCAGTAGTTCATTGTCCTCATTTCCTACCATAAAAGCAGTACCACAACTTGCTCTTAATGCTTCATGACTTTGTTCAACGGTTAATTCAATATCTTGAGGATAATGATTACGTCCGCGAATAATAATTACATCTTTGAGTCTTCCTGTGACAAATAACTCCCCATTTGGATCAAGAAATCCTAGATCTCCGGTACGTAAAAATGGTCCTTGTTGCGTATCTCTTAAATAAGCGGCAAAGGTTTCTTGAGTTTTTGATGGTTGTTGCCAATAACCTTGGGCTACACTATCTCCTGATACCCAAATTTCTCC
>DLXW01000028.1 GCA_003448685.1 Cyanothece sp. UBA12306 | reverse complement strand
AAACTTTTGCAAGAGGTCTAGTGTATTGATAATCATGATCCCACTCCTAATGTGTTTCAAAAAATTTGAAGCGTTTCTTCTGAAACAATCTGCCTCAAGGGGTTTTCTCCCTTCAGACATCTGTCCAAATAAGTGGGACTACAGTATTTATTTAATAGGCACTATCGGTTGTCTAGTCTGTTATCAAAACTCTCGACTTCGGCAAACGGGGTGTCTTGTCCACTGGACTCCCACTTTTGCTCAATAATAAGCTTAATCTACCTTTTAGGTAATTCACATCTAACCATACTCTAGCTTGTTTTGATTTTAAGAGACGATGAATCCATCAATAATCAACAAAAGTAGATAAAATGTAACTTTTCTTATTCAATCTACCTTCAAGTCTTCTAACCAACCGAATTAAATAATCTAACTATCAAGATAATTATGCCGAGGGTTAAACAAAAAAGCATCCCATAGAAAGTCCACCGAATAGCATTTTTAGTTTCTTTGGTGAGTTGTTCTTCACTTTTTAGGGAAATAATAAAAGGTTTTTTTGAATCAGTTGGTTGACGAATAGTTATCACACCATCTTCATCTGTTGCTGTTCCTAATACTAAAACTCGGTATCCTAGGGGTAAAATAGATTCATTGTGATGATACCCAATAGTTTTTCCTTGTCTACCAAAAAGCCCTAATTCTAAAGAAAAATTACTCAAGTTATCTTCTGTTTGAAATTGATCTAAAACTTGAATGGTTTCAATATTTGCTTTTTCTGGATCAACTAAAATACCCTGATTTTCATCTGTAATATAAAAAGGTGTTGAACGATTCTTTTCTGAAATAGTTGCTGTTTTTTTTTCTATTTCTGTAATAGTTTTTCCTTCGCTATTTTGTTTGGTTACTTCTTCTTCATATTCTCTCACAACTTTCATCTTATAGTAAACACAAAGTTCTCGTTTAAGTTCAGAAATCAAGGGGCGATCGCATTCAATTATTCCCCTAATTTTAATATAATCTCTTAAACTTCCACCACCAATTTCACCAGCAACTTGATTGACAATATTTTGTAAAGATTTAATGGTGTACGAATTTGCTAAACCTAAATATTTGAGTTTATTTTTTTGATTTCTTCTAACAAAAAAAAGAATAAATGCAATAACAATTAACATAAATCCAACAAAGGTCATGATTAATTGACTCCGCAAAATTGTTAGTAAATTTATGATCAACCTATTGTATCAAAATAGAGATCTAAAACTCTAATTTTCTTTTAAAATAATCATAGGCTTAAAATTTTAATCTAGGACTAAGATTAGTGAAAACTATTTTTGTTCTTAATTAATAATGATTTGAATGAAACAATATTCACTAGAATTATACCGAATACTAATCCTAAAATTCCACCTAAACTGATATTTTTGATAGCTTGAGGATAAATAGGTATTTGATCTACTTCAGGGGGACTAATGATTTGCCAAGGGGCAGTTTTTTTACTAGCAATGTCCATTTTTATCTGTTGGGAAGCTATCAATAACTGATTTAGATTCTTGGTTTTTCGGGTGATTTCCTGTTGTAAGTTGTTGTAATTGCGCTCTAAATCGGTTATTTTAGAAATTTGAGCTTGAAGTGTTTGAATTTCTTCTGTAATAGCGTTCTTTCTGATCTGTAAAACTCGAATTTGACTAGAAGTTTCTATAAGTTGTTGCTGAAGAGATAACCTCAGAGGACTGGGGGACATTCCCAAAGTATCTGAGTTAATGGTCGGGGTTGCCTGATCTCCTAGGGTTTTTATGGCTTCTTGCTCTAATAATAAAAGTAAATTAGCTTTTTTCTGGTTAATTGTGGTAATAACTGGACTGCTTTTTAAAAATCTTGTTGACTCTTTTGCTAGTTCAACTTCTATTTTTTGCAGTTCATTGAGAAGATATTGATAACGGGGAGATTCACTCAAAACACTAGCAGCGATCGCTTCTTGGGGTGATAATTCTAATTGCTGATGCAATAAACCATAAACCACCTCAGTTTCTTGCAGTTGAACTTGGGTTTTAAATTCTAAAGCTTGCAATGGCTGTAATAATTGAGATAGTTCTTGATATTTTTGTTGAGGACTGAGGAAATTATGTTGCTGACGCATCCGTTGTAGTTGTTGTTGACGCTGATCAATTTCTTTTTGTAGTTGGGGTAATTTTTGGTCAATAAATTGCAAACCTTGATTGACATTTGTCCGATTTTGGTTTTGGCTGTAACGGAGATAAGATTGGGATAAATTAGCTAAAAAATCTTGAATTTTTTCAGGATTAGAATCTTTAAAGGTAACTTCAACAATTTTTGTCCCCCGAAGTTGTTTAATAGTTAATGGAGGCTGTTTACCCTTAACGAGGTTTTGATATTCCATTTCCTGATCTTGACTGCCCATTTGCCCTAGAATTGGCTTTAAAACGCTAGAACTAGCTAAAACTTGGGTTTGGGTAGCATAATCAATCTTAGCGTTCTCTAATCCTTCTAGACCTCTAGGTGTTGGTTTCAAGGGATCTTCAAGTAATATTTGAAAGCTTCCTTGATAAATTGGGGGTTGTTTAAAAGTCCAAGTTGCCACTCCCGCAGTCATTACCGTCATTACCATTACTATGACAGACCAGGGATGGTTAGTGAGCCATTTTATACTACCAATATTGTCAGCTTTTTTGAAAAAAGTTAAGGATTCACTAGTATGGTAAACAGAGGAAGTAAAACCATTTTCTGGATTCTTTAGGGCAATAATTGCACTTTTTCTTTGATCTTTCATTAAAAATTTCCTCACACCGAAGTTATTAGTTACGAAAAGCCCCAAAAATATTGGCGAAGTTAAAAAATCCCGTTAATGCCCCAATGGGACTAAAAACAGTGATTAAAGTGTCTGATACCGCGGTCAAAATATTGCGATTAACAATTACCACATCATTATTACGCAAGGTGGGATTATTCTTTTCGGTAATTCCTTTAGCAAAATCTACATCAAGATCCCGTTTCGTCACTGTCCCATCATAGTTGAGACGAATCACTTCAATGGTTGCTTGATTAGACCGACGTTTATCAAAGCCTCCTGCGGCCAAAATAGCTTGATTTAAAGGAATATTAGGCGGAACTTCAATGGTCCCAGGACTGCGAACTTCTCCTACCAC
>DLXW01000289.1 GCA_003448685.1 Cyanothece sp. UBA12306 | reverse complement strand
CTCATGAATAATGCAGGCTAAACGAAAAGATAGTTGTTTTACTTCCACCGAAGAAAATTGATAATTATCAACTGTATCAGGAGGAAGATTAAGCAAGTCAAAAAAGCAACGGGGAAAGGTTTGAAATAGTTGATAGAAAATACTGTCAGTTTTCACTTAATTTTGACTTAATTAATCGCTTGTTTGATACTCTGACAAAATTCTCCCACTGCCCTTAATCCTTCTTCGGGAGTTCCTTGGGCTAACCTTTTCACTATTGCACTGCCGACAATAACCGCATCTGCACCCCATTTTTTTACCTGTAAGGCGTGTTGAGGTTCAGAAATTCCAAAACCAACCCCAATAGGCTTATCGGTCACACTGCGAAGACTGGTGAGTAATTCTTCTACTCTGGTGGCTACCTGAGATCGCATTCCCGTTACCCCCGTCACACTGACTAAGTAAATAAATCCTTGAGACTGAAGGGCGATCGCCTCAATCCGCTCTATGGGGCTAGTAGGGGCAACTAATAAGGTCACATCTATTCCCACCTCCGAGGCGGGTTTTAGTAAGCTTTCAGCCTCTTCTAGGGGCAAATCAGGCACAACTAGCCCTTGTACCCCAGCCTCTTTAAGTTTTTGGAGAAAGATTTCTGCCCCCCGATAAAAAATGGGATTGTAATAGGTAAACAAGATAATGGGGGCTTTAATTTCTGGAGAAACTTGCTTAACAATGTCTAAAACATCTTCTAATTTAACTGCGCGACTTAATGCACGAGTCGCCGCCGCTTGAATTACTGGACCATCGGCTAGGGGATCAGAATAGGGAACCCCCAATTCAATTAAATCTGCTCCTGAGGCATCTAAAAGGCGCAATGCTTTAGCTGTAGTCTCTAAATTGGGGTCGCCAGCGGTGATGAAGGGAATCAAAGCACATTGGCGACGATCGCGTAAGGATTGAAAACAATCGGAAACCGAGGTCATAATTAATTTAGAAAAGGCGAATATTATCTCAAACCGCCATTCTAGTTTAGATCGACTCAAATCATTCGTCTACTTTGAGATATTGGTCGGGTTTCATCCCCACCTATTAACTTTGATTCTTCTCTAATTTAGCCAAGCTTTCTTGATTAATTTCTATTTGGAGATTTTGGTCGTCTCGCATCACCAGAGATCGCTTAACCTGTCCCAAATACAAAGGTTCAGACAATCCAGGTTCAGGATGAATCAAGGCTCGAACCCTAATCGTTAACTTGTTATCATCCCCCATAGCGGCTCTACCATAAGAAAAATAATTGTTGGCTGCTTGTTTGAGAGTTGCTTCTAATTCAGATTCACTAATGGTGGGAGCAACCGCAATTACAACTTGATTAGCCCCATTGTCATAGACTCGGGAAAAACGAACTGCACCAGGAATTTCAGTTCGTGTAAATAAACCCAATCCTAGTCCGAATAATCCTCCTGTTAAGACAGCCATAAATGAACTAATTCCTACCAGGCGGAAGCGAATGCCCCAACCTAAGATAAAAGCTAAAATTGTCAATAAAAACAAGGCGATAGTTGCTATTCCTGACCATTTAATATAGTTAGAAAATCCAAGATTTGTCAAAATATCCATTTATAGTTCTATTCCTGTATCTTCAAATAATTTGATTAGGTCTTCATTCATTAACTGATCTTGGCGTAACATGGCCACACAGCGTTTAGCGAAATGGTGATCTTTTTGAATTTTATCAATCAAGAATTCTTTGATCGAATTTTCGTTAATTTTTTGAGGAATATATAATTTTTCCACTTCCTCAATAGAACGATGAACATAAAGGTCTTTAGTTTCTAGCTCGTCATCATAAATTGCTTCTTTACTGACCCATTCCCAATCTACTCGTTGAATCCAAGCTTTTTCATCCGAAAAAATTGAATTAATATTAATGGTTAAATCATCGGTAACCCACCAATATGTATGGGGATCATCATAAATAGCTCCTTCAACTGCATTGGGCAAAGTTACATGATTTCCCGAAAAATTGCGAATATTAACATTAGCATTTTCTGTAGTTCTATAAGCCAGCTTTAACTTGAGATAAAGTCCTTCTTTCTCGTATTTATCTTTTCTTGGCAAAAGATGACGAAAAGTAATAGCCGGACCTGCTTGGTAAACTTCAATTAAGTTCTGTTCGAGATCAAGATACCAATTGTATCCATATACCTTAGCATTAACTGCCCAAGCTGTACCAGTTTGCCCCAAAATATCCGTTTGTGTTTCAAAAATGGGACGGGGCATCACCGTTTTTCGAACTAAAGGAAAAAATTCTCTTTGAGGTTCCATTAGGTATGTTGCTCCATATTAATTAACTATTTGACCAACTTCCAAATTAGATTTTAGTCCATCATCAAAGCATTAGAGGACTCCTAATTACTCATCATGACACTAATTGAGCCAGTGTTATGATTTATTTTTAATTTAACAACTGTTAGTTTAGAAGAGAATCTGGGAATACTAGGTTTAGCCCCTTTTTCTTTTCCTACAATGAATACTTTAGCCCCCTTCCGGCATATCCTGGTTATTGAGGATCAAAAAGCACGTAGGATTATTGCCCTCGAGGAAACTACCTACACCCTCGGTCGAGAGTCGAGTAATGATATCTTGATTTATGATCGGGTTGTTTCGCGTCGTCATGCCACTTTGGTGCGGATCAGGCCTACCCCGAAATTAGACCAACATACCTATCGTCTTATTGATGGAGATTTAGAACCCACATTCCGCACT
>DLXW01000276.1:7325-8579 GCA_003448685.1 Cyanothece sp. UBA12306 | reverse complement strand
CGGGCTTGTCACCCCGTGAGCCTAATTCCTCAGGAATGGAAAACAGGGTTAAATGTAGCAACACAAGTCGATAACATTGCTCAACAAATTACCATCAGAATTGATAGTAAAAATGGAGTAGAAGGTTCAGGGGTTATTATTGGCAAACAAGGGGATATCTATTCTGTTTTAACAGCTTGTCATGTGGTATCTGATCCCTATTGTCAGTCAGGAAAAATTAAGGATAACTATACGTTAGTTACTCCTGATGGGGCTACTTATCGACTCACGTCCAAGAATATGCTCTTAACCCAAGGTCTTGATGCGGCTCTCCTAAAATTTAGCAGCCAAAAATCTTATCAGGTGGCAACCTTGGCCAGATATAAAATTCCGATTCTGCGAAAACAATTGATATTTGTGTCTGGCTTTCCTGGGGAATTAAAGGGAGTAAGAAAGTTAACTGGAGGCTATAGATTTCATCGGGATAAAGGCTTAAATTTAGCCTTTGATCGATTAAAATTGGAAGTGGATACTTCTGGGTATGAATTACTTTATACTAATCTGACTCAACCAGGAATGAGTGGTGGACCAGTCTTCGATAGCAAGGGTCAAGTTATTGGCATTAATACTGGACAAGAAGGAGAAATAGTCAGTTCGACGGAGCAACGTAATTTAGGCTTTTCTTTCGGAGTTCCTACCATTAAATTATTAGCATTTGCTGAGCAAAAAGGACTGGATTTAAGTACCTTGGCAATTTCTCAGCAAGTCCCTGAAACCTTAACCGATAATGATCTGAAAAATGTTCAAAAACATCCGACTTTTATACTAGAAAATCCTCCTAAAGATGGGTCAGCAAATAGTTGGTTAAACTACGGCAATCAATTATGGCGACTGAAGCAAACCGAGCAAGCGATCGCTGCCTTTCAAAAAGCAATAAAACTTAATCCCAATTTTGGGGAAGCTTATTATGGGCTAGGACTTAGTTATTTTCAGCAGGGAAAGATAGGAGAAAAAGATGAAACCGATCCTAAAGCAGTAGCAGCGTTTGAGCAAGCGATTGCACTTAACCCTTATTTTAAACAAGCATGGACTCAAAAAAGCTACGCGCTACAAGATTTAGGAAAATATGAGGAAGCATTAGCTGCTATTGAACAGGGAATTAAAATCAGCAGTGATGACTTTAAATTATATAATCAACGGGCAAGTATTTTAAAAGATCTGAGCCGTTATTCAGAAGCCAAACAAGCTTATACCAAGTCATTAGAAAATTACCCC
>DLXW01000276.1:4774-7138 GCA_003448685.1 Cyanothece sp. UBA12306 | reverse complement strand
CATTAGAAAATTACCCCCTTGGCGTAACTTATTTTCATCGAGGTCATCTACATTTGCAATTAGGTGAATTAGATCAAGCTTTCCAAGATTTTACCAAGTCCATTGAAAAGGGATTGATCGAAGCCTATTCACCACGAGCTATAATCAACCTTCTCTTAAATAATAAGGAAGCAGCCCTGGCTGATTGCAATCAAGCTCTTAAATTTGAACCACAAAATGCTGATAATTATTTAGTCCGCAGTTTTATCTATATGTTTCTCAAAAATTATCCTCAAGCATTAGCTGATGTTACTAAGGCTATAGATTTAGAGAACAAAAATGATTTATTGTACTTCCAAAGAGGTCTCTACTACTCTCTCAATAACCAAGATAAATTAGCTCTACAAGATCTTAATCAAGCCCTTGAATTAAACCCTGATCAGGTCGATTATTATAAATTTAGTGGTTTATTGAAACTTAACTTAAAGGACTATGAAGGGGCATTAAAAGATTATACTCAAGCAATCACATTGAATCGAGATGATGGAGATTCATATCAAGGAAGAGCAAGGGCTTATTGGGCTTTAAACAACCAGGAAGAAGCGATTGAAGATTATTCTGTTTTCATGAAATTAAATCCCAATCTTTATTCTTATGTAGAACGAGGTTCTTGGCGTCAACAAATTAAAGACTATCAAGGAGCAATTGCAGACTTTTCAAGTTTTATTCAGCAAAAACCTGATCAGCCTGGGGGCTATATCTTCCGCGGCGGTGTTTACCGTGATTTACAAGATTATTCTCAGGCGATTAATGATTACAATAAAGCGATTGAAATTGCGCCTAATAATACTCGTGCTTATGTGGAGCGAAGTCATATTTATCGTCGATTAAATAATTATTCAGCTGCGATGAAAGATGTTAATAAAATCATAGAGCTTATGCCTAATAAACCCTTGGGTTATCAGACACGAGGAAGCATTCATTATGCTCAAAATAACTATGAAAAAGCTTTAGCCGATTATCAATTAGCTTTAAGCAAGGATCAGAATTTATTATATGCTCCAATTACTCTGGCTAATATAGGAATTATCAAATACGAACAGGGAGATATCCAAAAAGCCATACAATTATGGCAACAAGCGGTTAATATCCGAGAGGATTTAGATTCAGACATCTCCGTTCATGAAGTCGGCAGAGCAAACGCATCTAAATTGGCTTTAGCTACAGCTTTTTACAGTGCAGGGCAATCAGAAAAAGCTCTATTTTTAGCTAAAGAAGCCCTGAGAACTGATCGACGTTTAGAAGATATTAGTTATCTTCAAGATAATCTTTGGGGACAACAAATGGTTAAGGATTGGACAAATCTTCTAAAAAACCCTCAAATCAAAGCATTTTTAGCCCAAAGAGCGGATAAATAATCGACAATTCCTCTGTTTTTTTGACTATCAAAAGTAAGCCAAGTTATCTATTTTTCATTGAAGTCTAGGGTTTTGAACAATTGAATTATTTCATTGAATTGTTAGATATTAAGGAGACAAGTTAGAAATGAACAAGAAACTATTCCAAGTCAGTATTACAAGTATCCTGGTTGGATTAATTGGTTTTAACGGATGCACAATAAGTCAAGCTAATTGGTTGAGAAAAAATTATCTAAATCCTCCCCAAATCTTAGCTAAAACTACAGAAGAACAGACTCGCATTCATGTCTATGAAAAAGCTAGTCCGGCCGTTGTAACTTTAGTAGAAGGACAAGGTCATGGCAGTGGATTTATTATTAGTCGTGATGGCATAGTTATTACTAATGCTCACGTGGCCAATGGATTATCTTCTCCGGCTAAGATTGTCTTGGCAGATGGTACAGAAGTTTTGGCTGATTTAATTGGATTTGCTAACAAAAAAATAGATTTAGCTGCTTTGAAAATTCGCAATCAAACCAACTTGCCTGTTTTGCCGATTGGCCATCTAAATTCTATTAAAGTCGGTCAATCTGTTTATGCCATTGGAACCCCTTTAGATGCAGAAATGTTTACGACTTCTTTAACTTATGGAGTTATTAGTCGTCTTCATGAAGGAAAAGGAATTATTCAACATGATGCTGCTATTAATCCTGGTAATTCTGGTGGGCCATTATTAAACTCAGATGGACAAGTTATTGGGGTCAACACCTGGCTTTATAATGATAGAGGAACTAAACGATATATTGGGATTAGCTTGGCTTTATCGGTGAAACATTTACAACCCTTTTTAGTCGCCCTCGAACAGGGAAATACCCAGCAATATGCCCAACGTCCCCGACCGAGTAAACCTCAAAAATCTAAAATTCCTGAATTACCGCCTGAAGGTAAGACTTTAACCGCAAATTTCAAACAAGGAGACCCCACTCTA
>DLXW01000276.1:4232-4650 GCA_003448685.1 Cyanothece sp. UBA12306 | reverse complement strand
CACCAATAATAGTTATTATCACGTTTATTCATTTTCGGGTCGTGCGGGACAAGAAATTACTATCGAAATGAAGAGTAATAAGCTTGATGGTAACTTATTTTTACTACTTCCTGAACGGAAAAAATTAATTGCTCAGAATGATGATATTTCTCCTAATAATTTTAATGCTAAAATAGTGGCAAAATTACCAGAAGATGGACTATATACAATTATGGCCAATACTTTTGAACCTGGAGAAAAGGGAGATTATCAATTAATGGTTAGTTTAAACTAACATTTTTCCCAATTATAGCAGTTCTCATAACTCGTGAGGCTTCGTCGTGAGCCTCGCCGAACTCCGAAAAGTACAGAAGTTGGTGGTTTTCACCGAGTCGGGAGTCGGAGAAAAATTAAAGTGTATAGCAGTCGAAGCATAGTT
>DLXW01000276.1:0-4039 GCA_003448685.1 Cyanothece sp. UBA12306 | reverse complement strand
CGAGTTTAACTTCTGACTTCTGTACGGGCTTAATAATATTAAGCCCCTACGACTTCTGACTTCTGCTATACCTCACCAAAGTGAGGTTTTTTTCTAAATGGTAAATAACAAAAAAAAATTATCATGTACTTTATACAATTAATTGATAAAAATTTTTTTTATACTAAGAGTATTAAAATAGTTTTTTTGTTGTCATTAATAGCACTGATTTTTAATGGTAAAAACCAAGCTAGAGCAAGAGAAAATATCAATTTTTTACCTAGTCAATTAACTAGGGTTAATCTTAATCCTAATCGAGAATCCTATCCCGCAAAAGCTAAGTTTTGGGGTCTGGTAGCTAATGGAGTTAATCAAGTGGGTATAGTTACCCTTTATTCTAACTCTAACCAGCGTTTATCAGTAACAATTATTTTGCCACAAAACTGTAGTCGAATTTTTAAAATAAACCAGACAAAAATTATCCAAGTAACGTATAAGTGTGACAAGAAAAAAGTTGATGAATCTTCCCGATATAGTAAATGGATTGCCTTTCATAACGCCACTACTAGGGAAGTACAAATGATGGCTCCACTTGTTAAAGTAGATAATCCTTTATATATTAGGAAACAAGCTTTTTGGATCATTCAATACTAAAATAATTTGCTAATTTATTTTATTTGATTTACTTATTATGATAGAATCTAATTAATTATATTTACTAAAAATTTAATTTTATTTTGATGAAAATAAATCGCCGTCAATTGTTAAGTTATTCTTTAACAAGTTTGAGTCTTGTTGCTTTTTTATCTAATTCTAGTCTAGCTGGTAATTCTACTATAATAAAACCTCAGCGACTCAAACCAGGATCGGGTGTTGGTTTATTTAGTCCAGCAGGTGCTACATTTGTTACAGAACAAATTGATATTGTTAAAGATGCAGTCAAAGCATTAGGATTAGTTCCTTATTTTGCTCCCAATTTATTGGAGCGTTATGGTTATTTAGCAGGAAAAGATCAAGATCGCGCTGCTGATGTCAATCAGTTATTTGCCGATCCAAAAATTGATTTACTTCTCCCCATTACTGGAGGTTGGGGATGTGCCAGAATTTTACCTTATTTAGACTATAAACTAATTCAAAATAATCCTAAGATTATTGTAGGATTTAGCGATTTAACCGCTTTAATATTAGCTATTTATGGTAAAACTGGATTAGTTACTTTTCATGGACCTAATGGTTTAACTTCTTGGAGAACTGGACAAGTAGAATCATTTCGTAGTGTTTTATTCGCAGGGAAAAAAATAGTTTTTCAAAATCAACTTGATGGGGATGATTCTAATCGTTTAATGCAGGTACAAAATAGAATTAAAACTATTAATTCAGGTCAAGCAAAAGGTAGATTTATTGGAGGCAATCTCTCGGTAATTTCTGGGTTAGTTGGCTCTGCTTATTTACCTAACTTTGAGGGTGCAATTTTATTTCTTGAAGATGTGGGAGAAGCTATTTATAGAATTGATCGTTTGTTAACCCATCTTAAATTAGCAGGAATTTTAGATAAATTATCAGGGTTCATTTTTGGTCAATGTACTAGATGTTTACCTAATAGTGACTATGGATCTTTGACTTTAGAAGAAGTCATAGAAGATCATATTAAACCATTAGGTATTCCCTCATGGTTTGGAGCGCAAATTGGTCACATAGAAAATATGGCAACGTTTCCTCTTGGTGTTAATGTGGAGATTGATGCTAATCTTGGAACAATTTCTTTCTTAGAATCAGGAGTGAATTAATTCAGCGCCATATCTAGAGGAATTTTTATTAGCTTTGACCAGATTAGCGCATAAATAAATAAAGTCTCATTGGTAGTAATATCTGTCAAGACAACTTGAGTCAGTAAACTAAGAATCCCACGAATTTTATTCGTGGGGAGTGTTAAAAAAAGAGTTTTAGGCAAAACCTACCTAAGTATTGCCCTTAATCTAACCAACTATCAGGCACTTGAATATTGTCAGGTGTTTGTTCTTGAGGAATAGGCAAAGACTGACTATAGCGCGCTTGTTTGACTGGAGGATTACCAGGTAATTTAACCCATACTTTCCAACCATTACCTTTGGCATATTCGCGATAGTCTTGATAGCCAGAGTAATAAGGTTGCCAATTTTGATCACTACCACCAATTCTGACATATAAGTCTCCATTGGTTCCCGTGATAAAAGCTCCGTAAACCCCTTGATCACGAGCATTATTTTGGGTATGAATCGTACTATTGGCGTTAACTCCAGCAACTTTGCGGGCATTAATTAAGGCCGTAATTTTGTTGTGTAAATCTGGACCCCAATCAAAATAGTGTTTCCAAAAAACAGTAGGAACCCCAGGATGAGTCAAAATATAAGCGTAACCTTGTTCGACTTCCCAGTTATTAGCAAAACTATCCACCTTATTATTATTATTGTTATCCTTTTCTGGTTCTCCAAACTCATTAGTTCTATAACCAGTATCATGATTTTCTAGGAAGGTAACAGCTTTGTTCTTCCAAGAATGGCCATCAGTAGTGTCACCAACGAGGCCAATTCCTTTATTCGCTGGACTATACCAAGCACGGTAGTTGGTTTTATTACCTTGAAGGGTACTTTTGGTACTAAAATCGAAGACACTACTGCCAGTTTTTAAATTGCCTGGTTGTGTAGCACTATGCCAGACCCAACCACGGGATTGGGGTTGTCGACCCCAGTCATATTCTCCCACAGAAAATGTCGGATTGCTGGCTCGGTTGTAAGTGGCTAATCGTTTGGCATGATAGCCATGCACCATATCATAACGCCAACCACGATACCCCAAAGACTTTAATTGTAAGAGGTATCGGATAATATCTCGGCGAACCGTTGAGTTAGTATGGTCAATATCTCGATAGGAACCATAGGCATAGGTTGTCGTACCAAGATGATCATATTCTGTTGTTTCTTCAGGATTTCCCCGTTGTTCGATAGGGGTATTATAGACTTCTGAACGGGGGTCAGTAAAAGCTTCATCATCCCTGGTGATAGACCAAGTTCCCCAATCAGGATTTTTGAAATTAGCCCATCCTTGCGATCCATTGCGGTGGTTGATGATAATATCCGCAACAGGTTCGATGCCATTATTGAGTAACGCCTCTAGCATTTGACGTTGTTGTTGATGGGTTCCATAGGCATTATTGAGATTGAAGTATTCTTTAGGGGCATAACCGGCCATATTAGAATGGTCAGTAATTTGATAATTTTCGTCAACGTCCCCAGCATAAGATGGAGGCGGCAACCAAATTAAGTCAAAACGGCCTTCACGAATTTCAGGGGCTTCCCTTTCAACAATTTCGTACCAAGGGGTACTACCATAGTTAGGAAATTGTTGTGGGTGTCCGTGGCGATAGGATTCCCAATAAAATCCCTGTAGCATAACTCGATTATCCCCAAAACCTGCTTGACTATAGGCTACGGCAGGACTCCAAGTAATCAAGAGAATAATCAACAGTAGATAGAAAACGGATTGAAAGAGAATTTTTTTCCATTTCATGATCAAATTAACCTCCTTGGCAACCTTAAAATAGGTCGCCATCTTTTTGTGGAGTGAAGTAGGGAAACTATTGTAAATATTTGACAATAGTCTTCCAACTTGACTAAACTTTGTAGTTTGTTTGATGAGACTTTTTACTAAGTCCTGATCATCATCGTCTAAGGCTTGCCATAGTTCCTTATCTAAAATTTTCACACCTCCTACTTGTCAGAAAGAATGATTTACGAACGAAATTCTGGGCCAATAATCCATGTTTCTTTCGTGACTAGGGTGTGAATGTATTTCGGGTCGACAAAATTAGCAAAATCAGCCACGATATTATCACAGTATTCAGGGGACTCCATAATGGTTTGCAACGCCTCGGTGTTGTCAAACCAGAGTAAAGAAACACTATCTAACAAGGATTCCCCAACGGTATAGAAAATATCCCGTACATGACATTGATGGTAACGCCGTAACCCTGGCAAAGTTAGCACTTTAGGCGCATGGGTTTTTGACATACTCCCCCGTTAAA
>DLXW01000119.1 GCA_003448685.1 Cyanothece sp. UBA12306 | reverse complement strand
AACCTGCGTGTTGCGCCATTATGGTTTTTTGGCGATTATTGAGTTTTAGTTTAGTTCTAAAACCTAGTAGCATCTGTTCAAACGTTGGCGAATCATGTTTAATTATAACAGATTCAACGTGAACAGATAACAATCCTACTCATTGTATCGTCTTGCAACGTTTTGTTCCATAAAAGAGTGACTAGAGGAATGCTCTCCCGATTATAAATCGGCAGATCCTCTGTTCTACAATTTCAGATAATCTGAAGTTCAGTGAAAATTCTGTTTGTCGCTACTATATTTGAGTGTCAAGATTATTGCATAATTCAGAGGATCGATCATCCCAAAAGGAATATTGTCTCGAAAAAACTAGCAAAAACTGGTACAGATACGCTAGAGTGTTGTCTTTAAGAGTCGTCTATAATCAACATAACAATGGTCTATCAGTTGAGTTTGATCTTTATTGATAGTCCCGCCCTTAATTAGCAGTGTGATGGAAGTTTCTGTGCCTCAAGATAAACCTTTAGCAGCCGTTTTTCGTCGAATTGGTGGCGGAACCTATCCTCCTGTGGTAGAAGTATTCGAACGGGGTAAAACCATATTTTTTCCAGGTGATCCAGCTGAAAGAGTCTACTTTTTGCTTAAAGGTGCGGTCAAACTTTCCCGAGTCTACGAAGCAGGAGAGGAAATTACCGTAGCCCTATTGCGAGAAAATAGTGTTTTTGGGGTTTTATCCCTAATTACAGGCCAGCGTTCTGATCGGTTTTATCATGCTGTGGCCTTTACCCCCGTAGAATTATTATCAGCCCCCATTGATCAAGTAGAACAAGCCTTAAAAAATAATCCTGATTTGTCCATATTGATGCTACAGGGATTATCATCGCGGATTTTACAAACAGAAATGATGATTGAAACCCTAGCACACCGTGATATGGGTTCCCGTTTGGTCAGCTTTTTGTTAATTTTATGTCGAGATTTCGGCGTTCCGACCGCTGAAGGAATTAGAATTGATTTAAAGTTATCCCATCAGGCGATCGCTGAGGCTATTGGTTCAACCCGTGTGACTGTAACCCGTCTTCTCGGAGATTTGCGTCAAGAAAACATGATCTCTATATATAAGAAGAAGATTACTGTTCATAACCCTGTCGCCCTCAGTCAGCAATTTATGTGACCTTTTGCCCAGACTGATGTTAAGTTGGAGGGCGTGGGTTTATTTACTAGATCAAGGAATTTCTCTTGATTGGCCGTATCATCCTTATTATTGAATGACCAGTGCTTACATTTTAATTACAGCAATTTTAATACTGGGGGGATTAATTGCGGCCTTAGGCGATCGTTTAGGAAGTAAAGTCGGCAAAAAGAAACTCCGTCTCTGGAATCTTCGCCCCAAACAAACGGCAATTGTCGTGACAGTATTGACTGGAACTTTAATTGCTGCTTCGACTTTGCTGATTTTATTTACCTTTAGTAAGTCTTTACGTGAAGGATTATTTGAACTCGATGAAATTCTTAAAAAATCACGAATTGCTCAGGCAGATTTAGAAAAAGTAACTCAAGAAAAACAAGAAGTTGCTCAAGAATTAAACACTGTTAAAGAACAAGAAAATAAAGCTCAGGAACGTCTCAAATCAATTAATCAAAATTTTAAGAAAGCCCAAGAAAAACTAGCTTCTGTATCTCGTCAAGCAACAAAATTACGCACTGATATTCAAACCCTTCTTCAGGAAAGACAAAGTCTTTTAAAACGTAAAACCGAACTTGATCAACAAATTAAACAGCTACAAGCGCAAGTTCGGACTCGAGATACAGAACTCAGGAAAGGTCAAGAAAAAATAGCAGCCCAAGATCGTATTCTCAGTCAAAGGCAAACTCGATTACAAGAGCTAGAAAATCGTCTTCAAACCCTAGAAAATCGCCAAAGTGAATTACGAACAGAAATTGACGAAAGAGATAACCAAATTGAGCAGCTTGACCAAACTATTAATCAAAAAGATTTTGCCATAAAAAACAGAGAATCTCAGTTAAAAGAATTAGAAATACAATTAAATTATTTACAAAGAGAAGTTCAAATTTTAGAACAAAACCAGGCAATTTTAAGACAAGGAAAAATTGCTATTTTTAGAGGTCAAGTTTTATCCTTGGGAGCCGTCCGTATAGTTAATCCTGAAGCAGTTTTTCAAGTAGTAGATGAACTACTAAGAAGAGCCAATGATACGGCTATTCAAGCTTTTGGCAATGGAGATAATAAAAATAAAGAAAGAGTTGTTAAAATTACTCAAGCACAAGTTGAACAATTAACCGCACAATTAAAAGATGGTCGTGATTATGTTGTGAGAATTATTTCAGCAGGGAATTATGTCCAAGGAGAAAAAGAAGTCAGAGTATTTGCTGATGTTGTCCTCAATCAAAAGATTTTCTCTGAAAATCAAACTATTGCAACAGTGTCCGTAGATTCTTTAAATTTGACCGAGGAAAGTGTTCAACAAAGACTCGATTTACTCCTAGCTGCAACTAAATTTCGCGCCCGCCGTGCTGGAGTTATTGGTAACATTCAAATTGAGGATGGACGCATAAAAACTATTATTGATTTTATCGAAGAAGTAATTGAATCAGAGGAAGATTTAGATGAAATTAAAGCCATAGCAGCTGAAGATACCTATACAATTGGTCCTTTGAAAATTCGTTTAATTGGTATCAAAGATGAAGAACTTCTTCTGGGAACTTAAAAAAATTATCTATTAATGTTAAGGACAAACCATACCATGTCAAAAATAATTTTAGGATTTGACCCTGGACGAGATAAATGTGGCATAGCAGTTAGACAGAAAAACGGTCAAATTTGTCACCATGAAGTAGTCAGTTCTCAAACTGTCATTTCCACTATTGAATCACTGATTAATCAGTATTCCATTGACCTTCTGATCATGGGTAATCAAACCACCGCTAAACAATGGAAACAATCCCTAGAAACTCAACTTTCTAGCTCAATTTCAATCATCATGATTGATGAACGCAACAGTAGTCTAGAGGCCAGAGACCGCTATTGGGAAATGTATCCCCCCAAAGGAATAACCCGCTTAATTCCCCAAGGAATGAGAGTTCCTCCCCGTCCTATTGATGACATCGTTGCTATTTTATTAATTGAAAGATATTTGAATTATCCTGAGAAATATATCTGAGACTTGATTAAGTTTTCTAGTCTTGTCAAATGTTAAACTAATTTTATCCTAGGATCTTTTATACTCTTGAAAGAATCATCAGCACTAAGAATGGAAATCATAGAATCAAGCAATGTTTAATCAAAATCCCTATCTGGCTAAATGGCCCCATTTAATTCTAGCAACCCTATTGTTAATTGCCCCTCTAACAGCTTGCGGGGGAGGGCAATCAACCAACGAAAATTCTACCTCGCCAACCGGTAAATCAGCCACAAGTGGCAGTCGTTTAGCCACCATCAAAGAACGGGGAACCCTAATTTGCGGAATCAATGGAGAAGTCCCTGGATTTAGTTTTGTTGATGAAAAGGGACAATATTCTGGTTTAGATGTGGATATATGTAGAGCGATCGCCTCTGCACTTTTTAATGATCCTTCTAAAGTAGAATATCGTAAACTGAGCGCCCAAGAACGATTGACTGCGGTTCAATCAGGAGAAGTTGATGTTCTTAGTCGTAACACCACTTGGACTATGAGTCGTGATACCTCCGTGGGGATGGAATTTGCCCCCACAATTTTTTATGATGGTCAAGGCATCATGGCGAGCAAAGCAAGTGGAGCAACAAAATTAACAGATTTATCGGGTAAATCTATTTGTGTTCTAGCAGGAACGACTACAGAGCAAAATTTAGCCGATCAGATGCGCAAAGAAGGAGTAACTGATTATAATCCCGTAGTCTCTGATGATGTGGATGCTCTCTATGCTGCTTACCAAGAAGGACGTTGTGAAGCTGTTACTTCTGATCGTTCTCAATTAGTCGCCCGTCGTTCTATTTTTCCTCAAAAAAATGATCATGTTATTTTAGATGTGGTCATGTCTAAAGAACCTTTAAGCCCTGTAGTGGCTGATGGAGACTCAGCTTGGTTCGATGCTGTTAAATGGATCACCTACGCGACCATACAAGCTGAGGAATTTGGTATTACTTCTGAGAATTTAGCAACCTTTGAAAACAGCAAGGACCCTAATATTAGACGTTTTTTGGGTTTAGATGATAAATTAGGCGAAGATATGGGATTACCCAATGATTTTGTCGTCAGCATTATTAAAAATGTTGGCAATTATGGGGAAATTTATGAACGCAATATTGGCCAACCTTTAAATTTAGAACGAGGACTTAATCAACTTTGGACTAATGGTGGTTTACTTTATGCTCCCCCATTTCGCTAGGATTTAGCAAAGGATTGATGGTTAATAGTAATTAATTACCAACTATTAACTATCGACTATTAATGATTAACTAAAATGTCTAACGAAGAAAAAATTCCTTTTTGGCGCGATTCCCGTTATTTGAATATTTTATTTCAAGGATTAATCCTATTAATTGTTCTTATTGTTTTGGGAATCTTAGGTGTGAATTTAGTTAATAATTTTGCAAGATTAGGATTAAGTTTTAATTTAGGCTTTATCTTTGATCAAGACCGCACAGCCTCTTTTCGCATTGGTGATTCTTTAATTCCCTATCGAGCTACAGATACCTATGGTAGGGCAATTTTAGTAGGATTGCTTAATTCTTTGAGAGTCATGATTAGTGGCATTATCTTGGCTTTTATTCTGGGCGTTACTGTTGGAATAGCAAAGCTTTCAGATAATTGGTTAGTTCGTAAAATAGCAACTATTTATATAGAAATAGTGAGGAATACACCTCTTCTCTTACAATTATTTTTTTGGTATTTTGCTGTTTTTCTCAAACTCCCGAACATTTCTAATCCTGCCAATGTCTTTAAGGCAATATTTTTGTGTAATCAAGGTATTTATTTGCCTTGGCCTCTTAGTAATATACAAACTTTTTTGTCTTTTCTAATTATAGTTTTAAGTGGATTATTTATCATAATTATTTTGCAAAAGTATAATAATATACAACAATTTGAATACAGAAAAAAGATTTATCAAGTTTTTTTGATCGCTTTAATAATAATAATAATATTGGCTCTTGTTTGGGGAATAGATTGGCAATTTCCTCAATACGAAATTCAAAACAAACGTATTCAGGGAGGACTGAGTTTATCCCCTGAATTTGCCACCCTATTAATTGGCTTAACTGTCTATACAGCAGCCTTTATTGCTGAGGTTGTCAGGGCAGGCATTCAATCAGTATCTACAGGACAATGGGAAGCAGCAAAATCATTAGGACTGAACTCAGTTTTAGCGATGCGGTTAGTTATTTTTCCTCAAGCATTAAAGGTTATAATTCCACCCTTAACTAGTGAATTTCTCAATTTAGCTAAAAATTCTAGTTTGGGGGTTGCTATCGGTTATAACGATGTTTATGCTATTGCTAATACTATTTCTAATCAAACCGGAAAAGCGGTAGAAATGTTATTGATTGTGATGATCAGTTATCTGATTTTTAATTTGATTATATCAACGATCATGAACAAGTTTAATACATTAGTACAAATCAGAGAAAGATAACTTTAGAGCTATATGTATATTTTTGTTACAGTTGACCTTGGTAGCAGCAGTTCCACCTTGACTCCCACCAAAAGTTAAGCGAGACTTACAAGCGATGTCAATGATCTTACCGCTCAAATATAAATTTTTGATAAAATTTGATTCATATTGTTAAGGTTGCTTAAGATTATTGTATTAAGCTAAATTAGTGATACTGAATCTTAAACCTCTGACCAAACTCAGTTTAATATCCCCCAATGAGCTAAAAATCAGCCATGAACATGGAAACTCTCGAATTTATTATTCATCCCGATGGTCGCATCCAAGAAAAAGTGACAGGTATAGTGGGATCTTCTTGTCAAGAGGTAACAGCAGCGATCGAAGCTCAACTGGGGCGAGTAGTGTCTCAGGAGAAAACCTCGCAATATTATGCTCAAAAGGTATATCAATCAGCTAAAGTTAATAATCAAGAAGAGTTTAGCACTTGGGAAACCTTTTAAGCGAATTTTTGTCAAACCTTGTTTAATTTATCAATTCAAAAGCCTATGTCACACTTTAGCAATATCAAAACCCAAATCCGTAATCTAACTTCCCTCAAAGCATCCCTCAAGGATATGGGAATTAATTGGAAAGAAGGTCCTCATCGAGTCAAGGGCTATCAAGGACAAACTCATACTGCCGAAGTTGTGGTAGAACAAGAAAATAACTATGACATCGGTTTTTCCTGGAACGGCAATGAATATGAGTTAGTCGCTGATTTGCAATATTGGCAACAACCCTTATCTGTTGAGGGTTTTCTGCAAAAAGTAACACAAGGGTACGCCTATCATACCGTTCTCCAGGAATCTGCTAAACAAGGGTTTCAGGTAGCCCAAGAGCAAAAAAACGAAGATGGTTCAATTCGCCTAGTTGTTCAACGCTGGAGTGCTTAATGGCTGATTTTTCCCCTATTCCCGATCGCTCTGGTCTAGAACCAGAGTTAGGGGGGATCTTTAGAGATGCCCCCGAAAGGACGGGTTTTGAGCCGGAGTTGGGGGGCCAACTTCGGCAAAAAGGCGTTTACGTTGATGAAGTGACTTGTATTGGATGCAAACATTGCGCCCATGTTGCTCCTAATACCTTTTATATTGAATCAGATCACGGGCGATCGCGGGTTTATAATCAAGATGGAGACGAAGAAGACACAATTCAAGAAGCCATTGATACCTGTCCCGTTGATTGTATCCATTGGGTTGATTATACTAAATTGAAAACATTAGAAGAAGAGCGCAAATATCAAGAGGTGAAACCATTAGGATTTCCCCAGATTCATCGAGATAATCAGGGTAAAAACCCGAAAAAATAAGATCTTTTTCTTCTGCTTACTTCACAGTAACGTTGATTGTCGTCGAGGTACTTAGATCAGACTGCGGTGTCAATAAGAAACTCACTTGAGGTTCATTCCAACGTACCATCCAATGGGGTTGTAGTCCTAGGATTACAATACAAATGGCTAAAACAATAGCAGGTATTCTTTCAGACCATAATACTTGAGGTAACTCGGATAATTCAGGGGTTAAACGACCAAAAAAGACACGGTTTACCATTAATAAGAAATAGACTGCCGTTAACCCACTCCCAACCAAACAAAATAGGGTTTGTACCGGAAATATAGGAAAACTTCCCCGAAAAACTAGAAATTCAGCAATAAAACCGACCATTCCTGGAATACCCGCACTAGCCATTACCCCTAAAATCATCAAACTTCCGGTGATCGGTAGACCCCGTTGCGGGTTCAATAATCCTCGTAAATAGTTGACATCACGACTGCCCGTTTTCTGGTAGACTATTCCCACCAAGAGGAATAACATCGCTGAAATTAATCCATGACTGACCATTTGGAAAGTAGCAGCCGTAATACTTAACTCAGTTGCAGCAGTAGCAGCTAGTAAAATATAAGCCATGTGAGCAATAGAAGAATAAGCAACGACCTTTTTCATATCTTTTTGGACAATAGCACAGGAAGCTCCGTATAAAGCACTAATTGCTGCTAATGTAGCTAACCAAGGAGTTATATAAACCCAAGCATCAATAAATAATCCTATGCCAAAGCGTAATAACCCATAAGTTCCTAATTTTAATAAAATTCCCGCTAATAAAACCGAAACAGGGGTAGAAGCTTCCACGTGAGCATCTGGTAACCAGGTATGGAAGGGAAAAATAGGAATTTTAATCCCTAAACCAACCAACAGGGGAGCCAATAAAATTAATTGGGTTGATAGAGGTAGAGTATGGGAGCGTAAAGAATCGTATTCAAAGTTAGATAGCCCTGAAAGCCATCCTAAGCCCAAAAATGAGGTTAAAATCAAAATACCTGAAATCGCCGTGTAGAGTAGAAATTTCATGGCAGCATATCCTCGATTCGCGCCTCCCCATATGGCAATTAAAAAATAAAGAGGAATAATTTCTAACTCGAAAAACAGGAAAAATAACAATAAATTCTGCGCCATAAATGCCCCAGATACCCCACTATTGAGGATTAGAATTAGGGCATAATAAAACCGCGATCGCTCTAGATTTTTACTACTACCATAAATAACAATTAGTGTTAGTAAACTGTTTAAAAAAACCAGAGGAAAAGAAAGTCCATCAATCCCCAAACTATAACTTAAACCAATATTAGTAATCCAGGGTGTCTGCTCAGTTAATTGTATTCGGGGATTACTTGGGTCAAATTGAAAGGTGATGATTAAAGTTATGATAAATAAAATACTGGCGATCACCATTGATAATGCTCGACATCTTTCTGGTTCAAGCTTTCCTGGCCAAAAACCAATCACAATAGCCCCAACTAATGGAATCAAAATCAGCGTACTAAGCATAATTAATCTACTTTTACTTTATTTTCTTAGTTTTTATATTTTTGGAGACTTCTGTAGGGGAGAACGGCCGTTCTTCCCTACTTTGTTAATAGCTGTTCGAGTTTTTACTTAATTAATCAATGATGACCAATAATTAATAATTATTGACCACTGATCAATAAGAACCAACCACATTAGTAAAATTACTCCAATTAAAATCGTTAACACATAAAATTGTGATTGTCCAGAAACATTATATTTTAAAGCACTGCCACTAAAAATCGTGATCAAACTCACTAAATTAACTGCTCCATCAACTACATAGCGATCAAACCAAGCAATTAAACGAGAGAAATTACCTACAGCAGCAACCACAGTTAAATCATAAATGCGATCTAGGTAGAAATCATAGGCAAATAACTCTTGGAAAAACCTCAGATACACTCGGATAGTTCTTGTCCAAGGTCGTCTTACCGGAATTAATGCCCCAATTAAACAACCCACTGCCCCAGATATAATTAATAGGGGAACTGCCCATTGAATCATCAAACTGTCATTATTAGTCAAAGGTGTAAATCCTGACAACCATAATGACCAACGAATGGGTGCTAGGGGAGCAAGCAAAGTCACAATAGTTAAAGCAACCATAGGAAAGGCCATTGTCCAAATAACTTCAGGAGTACGACGGGTTTTTGGTTGAGGTTTTCCCAGGAATACGGCTCGAAACACGCGGGTTAAATTTAAGGAACAAAATAAATTAACAAATAGAATAATACCTAATAACCATTCGGGGATACTCCAAGACCCATTCAACCATCGTTGCAATGTCCAAAACATACCCATGGGAAACAACCCAATTAACCCTGCTGATCCTACCACAAACGCTGTGGTTGTAGCTGGCATTCTTGACCATATTCCTCCCATTTCCGTAATATTTTGATTACTGGTACTCATAATAATTGCACCCACACTCATAAAAAGCAATGCTTTGGCGATCGCATGGGTAAACACTAATAAGAAAGCAATATCTACATGACCTAAACCAACGGCAATAAAGACTAACCCTAAATACGCGCTCGTAGAATGGGATAAGGCGCGTTTAATATCAATTTGAGCCAGGGCCATTAAAGAAGTCCCAATAGCCGTCACAGTACCCAAAATAATTAAGACATCCGAAGAAACGGGAGATAGGGTAAAAACTGGTTGCAATTTAATCAAAACATAAGCCCCTGCTGAAACTACCACAGAATTTCTCATAATTCCGGCCGGGTTTGGTCCTTCCATGGCCTCATCTAACCAAAGGTTGAGGGGAAATTGAGCACATTTACCCGTAGGACCGGCAATTAACGATAGACCCAATAAAGCGGCAGTTATCGGTGCTAAATCCGAAGTATTAGCCCAACTTTCCAATTCAGAGAAAGTCAAACCTTCCCCATAACTCGATAATGCTACTAATCCCATTAAAAGAATAATATCCCCAACCCGCTTAGTTAAAAAGGCATATCTGGCCGCCGTAACTACTAAAGGTTGAGCATACCAAAAACCCACCAATAAATAAGTCGATAAGGTAAGAATTTCTAGCAAACCATAACTGAGTAAAAGAGAATCACTTAGAGCTATACCAATCAAAGCCGCTTCAAATATCCCCATTAAGCCGAAAAACCTAGCTAATGACCAATCTTTTTCTAGATAGCCTAGGGCATAAATTTGCGCCAGTAGACTAATTCCGGTGATCAGTTCTAGAGCACCTAAACTGACCTGAGATAATTCTATGGTCAGATATAGATCTAGATCAGCCACTTTAAGCCAATGAAATATTAATTGTTGGGTCTGATCTTGCCCAATTGCTACAAAAGCTATCGAACCATGTAGGAAAGCCATGGCACTCATGAATAGGTTTAAATAGGCTGCTGGTTTAGGTCCTGTCCGACGGATAATTCCTAAAGACCAAGGTAAGGTTAATAAGGCTCCTATCAACCCATAAAGTGGAATAAAACTGGCTGTCCTCACTAGAAAATTGACCATAGATAACCCCTATTCTGAATCTATATTGACTGTTGCTTGTGGTTGCATAACTAACTATCATATTTTTGATTGAGTAATCGAATTAGTAAATAACTAATAGAAAGAGCTAAACTAGCTACAGCCAAAGCCATTAAATCAGTTTTTTCATATTTAGATGTATCAAAAATAATGATTTTTCTTGCTACAGCAATTAAAGCAGTTACTACAACCAATTCTACTTGGACAATATGTTTTTTTAAATATGCGGTAATATTTTCTAAAAGTTCTAGGGCAATCAAAATATTTAAGAACAATCCAAATATTTCAATCAGAGTTCTACTTAAAAAACCAATAGGTTCAGTCGTGAATAAATCATTAAAGAGAACAAGAATTAGTTCAATAATAGAAACAAAAATAACAGCAATTAAAGCCAAAGATAAAACTTTAGAGACAACATTCTCTACTAAATGAATTAGCTTTAAAAAGTTTTGGTCTTTAAAAAATACTCTAAGCTTTTTGATCATTAATCATTAACATTAAAAATATAGATGCAGACTCAGACAAGATAAACAATCAAATAGAAAAAAGAGAGGTAAAAAAACTAAGTTAATTATTTAATCCTCTCATAATTACTGCTTAATCAATTAATCTTTTCGGTAAAAGCGATCGCTTACAGATGTTTCAGAATCTGATTTTAAATCATTTTCAGCAGTGGTAGAGATATCGGGGTTTAACAAATCATTACTATCTATCTCTGATTCAATTTCCCTCAAGGTAGATCCCTTAAGTCGAGCAACAGCTAAATGTAAGGCAGCAACACGACTGTCAAAGCGATTTTGGAGAGGAATACGCTCAAAAATATCAAAACGTTGTAAACGCTCTTTAATCTTGATATTAGCTCCCACAATATACACTTCCAAAGACTTATTAGTTGCCTCATCAATTATTTTTTCAATGGCTAAGGTTGCTGTTACTCCTAATAAAGGAACACCGCTCAAATCAATAATCAAAGCATCATAATTATCGATAATACTTTGTCGCTGAGTAATCGCTTTAGCCGCACCAAAACTCATCGGACCACTCAAATCTAGTAACAGAATACGCCCTTGTGCTTCTTGTAAAAAGTGCTTACTAATATCACAAGAAATTGCCTCATCATCATGGGTATCAATAGCTTTAACTCGATCAGCTTGAATATCAGCTAAACGTTGAATAGTTAAAACATTAGCCACAAATACCCCAAGACCTACCGCCGTAATCAAGTCATAAAAGACCGTCAACAGCATGACACAATACATAATAGCAGCAGCCTTGATCGAAAGTTTATGGGCGCGGTTGAGGAATTTCCAATCAATAATATCAATCCCCACCTTAAGGGCAATACCTGCCAAAACTGCCTTAGGAATTGTTTCGGTTAAAGGTGCTGCCCAGAGAACGACAATTAAAAGAATAAAAGCCCGACTTAAGCCAGAAAGAGCCGTCCGTCCTCCTGCTTGGATATTTACCACCGTTCCCATGGTAGCACCTGCCCCAGGAAGCCCCCCAAACAATCCAGACATTAAGTTAGCAATTCCTTGACCAATTAATTCTTTATTGGAATTATGTTGGGTTTGGGTTAAACTATCAGCAATTACTGAGGTTAATAAGGCATCAATACAACCTAACATCCCCAAGACTAAGCCATCGATTAACATAATATTAAGTTGATCGATCCTAAAAGAAGGTACTTGTAATTGAGGTAGTCCTCGGGGAATCTCGCCAATAATTCTGACATCCATTCCCGATAAAAAAAGCAAAGAAACCAAAGTTCCCGCAATTAGAGCAACCAATTGGGGAGGAACGAATTTCTTGATTTTAGAGGGCAAAAAGAAGAGAATAGCAATGGTCAATAGCCCCAGTCCCAATTCTGCTGGCTGAACATTAGCAATGAAATTAGGTAACTCTTTTAAGGTTCCCAGGACTCCCCCTTTGGGGTTAGCATAACCAAGGAAGGGGGTTGACTGAAGAATAATCAGAATTAATCCAATTCCCGACATAAAGCCAGAAATTACAGTGTAGGGCATTAGGGTAACATATTTACCCAACTTCAATAAGCCAAAAACAATTTGAAAAAGACCCGCCAGCATAACCACAGTAAAAGCCATGGCCAGCCCATTTTCAGGATTATCTGCCATCATTTTGGTGATTACTGCCGTCATCACCACAGTCATCGGACCTGTAGGTTCAGAAATTAGAGTCGGAGTTCCCCCAAACAGAGCAGCAAAAAAGCCAATTAACACGGCCCCCCACAGTCCTGCTGCCGCTCCAGCACCAGAAGCGACCCCGAAAGCTAAGGCCATGGGTAGAGCAATGACAGCGGCAGTTACTCCTCCAAAGATATCGCCTTTGAAATTTCTAAAATGGATACGATTAGTAATCTGCATTTTAAACAATCAATAATTTTGTTAATGGGTTGATTTTATCTCGCTATCTAATGCCCATAATCTAGATCAAATCACAGGTCTTTACTCTAGACAATAGACACATTAATCAATCATTTCTTTCATCGATGATTTAAGATATTGATTCGGTATTTATACCTAGTAAATCTTAATTTTGTTTAATCGGTCATTGACTTGATCACTTGCTTTCATTTAAGACAAGATACTTAAACTAAGACAAGTTGCTACAATAACTTAACGGTCTTAAGACTCAAGCCGATTATAGCTATCCTCAGCTATTAAAACTTTAGTATGAAGAAATTATAAAACAGTTTCTCCAAGTTAGAAAGACCTAAGGATCTTGATATTACTAGCTCTTGAGCCATTTTAGCTCAAGCATTAACTTTCATTAACCATCAGATTAGAAAATATCATCGTGATTTATATTGTCAAAGGGGCCACCTTTCCCTATTCTTTTATATAGGTTGATAATTTAGTTCCCCCCATTAGGATTTTCTGATGGGAACAAACTTATGTCTAGTCATTCAAGACTAAAACCCTAAGAGCTTGTTGTAAGACAAGGATAGCAGACCGCCAACTGGCAAATAAGGATTGCGCTGGGGAAGTATGGGATATTTAACCGGAAAAGGGCGAAAAATCTCCTAACGATGATTTAGTTAGGAGATGATCTGTATACAAATTTGTTGAGTTTAATTTAAGCGAGGAAATCTACACTATGCCAATTGCCGTTGGAATGATTGAAACTTTAGGTTTTCCTGCCGTTGTAGAAGCGGCAGATGCTATGGTCAAAGCAGCCCGTGTTACCCTAGTTGGTTACGAAAAAATTGGAAGCGGTCGCGTAACCGTTATCGTGCGCGGTGATGTTTCTGAGGTACAGGCCTCTGTTGCCGCAGGAATTGATGCAGCCAACAATCGGGTTAATGGAGGTGAAGTCCTCTCTACCCATATTATTGCCCGCCCCCACGAAAACTTGGAATATGTTCTACCGATACGCTACACCGAGGAAGTAGAACAATTCCGAGCTTATTAATATTAATCGCTAAATGATCACTAAAATTTAACGGTTGATAGTTAATCAAAATAAGTCATTCAAGAATCAAGATTAGGAGAAAAAATTCATGTCAATTGCCGTTGGAATGGTAGAAACCCTAGGTTTTCCCGCAGTAGTAGAAGCAGCCGACGCTATGGTTAAAGCAGCCCGCGTTACCCTAGTTGGGTACGAAAAAATTGGTAGTGGTCGCGTAACCGTTATCGTGCGCGGTGATGTTTCTGAAGTTCAAGCATCGGTGACAGCAGGAATCGATAATGTTGGGCGAGTCAATGGCGGAAAAGTCCTCTCTACCCATATTATTGCCCGTCCTCACGAAAACCTAGAATACGTTTTACCTATTCGTTATACCGAAGCTGTAGAACAATTCCGCGAAAGCGTCAACCCTCCAATGAGACGGGTGTAATAGGCAATTAGTAATAACCATAATGCAAATTGCCAAAGTCCTAGGAACCGTCGTTAGTACCCACAAAACTCGCAGTTTAACAGGAGTTAAACTCATTTTAATCCAATTTATGGATGCCCAAGGTCAACCCTTACCCCAATATGAAGTGGCAGGAGATATCGTAGGCGCAGGATTTGATGAGTGGGTTCTAGTATCGAGAGGAAGTGCTGCTCGAATCGATGATGGACAAGAAAGTCGTCCGCTGGATGCAATGGTAGTGGGGATTATTGATACCGTAACGGTAGAAAATCGTAAATTGTACAGTAAAAGAGACGAATATCACCGTTAAATACTTTTTTACCCAATAACTCGACTTTAGCCAAGCTGAGTGAGTCTTTGACTTAGATGGGTAGTAATGGCTTGTTAAATTCTTGGAGGACTGAAGTAGCAATGGTAGTCCGCACAGCAGCGGCACCCCCGACTCCTTGGTCGAAAACCTTAGCCGAACCACAAATAGATGAGAGTGCTTACGTACATTCTTTCTCCAACCTGATTGGTGATGTCAAAGTGGGTGCCAACGTTCTTATTGCCCCAGGAACCTCGATTCGTGCCGATGAAGGTACACCCTTTTTCATTGGTGAATCCACCAATATTCAAGATGGGGTAGTGATTCATGGACTCGAACAAGGAAGGGTTGTCGGAGATGATGGTCGTGAATATTCTGTTTGGATCGGCCAACAGGTCTGTATTACCCACATGGCATTGATTCATGGTCCAGCTTACATTGGGGATGGCTGTTTTATTGGCTTTCGTTCAACGGTTTTCAATGCCAGGATTGGCAAAGGTTGCATTGTCATGATGCACGCCTTGATTCAAGATGTGGAAATTCCCCCAGGAAAATATGTACCATCAGGAGCAGTGATTACGAATCAGCAACAGGCTGATCGTTTGCCTAATGTAACTGAGGGCGATCGCGCCTTCGCCCATCATGTGGTGCAAATCAACGAATCTCTGCGAGTTGGCTATCAATGTGCGGAGAAATCCGCCTGTATTACGCCGATTCGTGAAGATTTGGAGAAGTCTATAAATGTAGTTAATGAGACTGATTATAAAAATTTGGTGACCAGTATGAGTTTAAGTCCAGAAATTGTAACCCAAGTCCGTTCCTTAATTTCCCAAGGCTATAGCATCGGAGTAGAACACGCTGATAAGCGTCGTTTTCGGGCCAAGTCTTGGTCTACTTATGGAACCTTTAAAGGACGCGCTGATCAAGTTTTAAGGGAACTAGATGCTTGTTTACAAGATTGTCAAGGAGAATATGTCCGTCTAATCGGTATAGATACCCAAGCCAAACGGCGAGTGCTCGAAGAGATTGTACAACGTCCCGAAGATACCCCAGGAGCTCCCACCCGGATTACTACCACCAAAAGCTATGGTAGCAATGGTCATAGTTCGACTTCTGCTAACAGCAATGGTTCTGGTAGTTTAGGGGCAGATTTAGCATCCCAAGTGCGAGCTTTGGTGCATCAGGGCTATAAAATAGGAACAGAATTTGCTAATCAACGCCGCTTCAAAACCAGTTCCTGGTTAACCGGTCCTACTATTGAAAATAAACGGGAAGCCGAAGCAATAAGATCTTTAGAAACTATTATTAGTGATCATGATCGCGAATATGTCCGCTTAATTGGTATTGATCCCAAAGCCAAAAAAAGGATAGTAGAAACCATCATTCATCGTCCAGGAGCAGGCTCTTCGGTTCGGTCAACTTCATCTTCTAGTTATGGCAACGGGTCTAGTAGTAGTTATGGAAGCTCTAGTGTTGGTTTAAGCGCTGAAACTATTGAGCAAGTTCGAGGACTACTGGCTCAAGGCTATAAAATTGGTACAGAACACGCTGATAAAAGGCGTTTCCGCACTAAGTCTTGGAAAAGTTGCTCACCTATTCAGAGTAGCCGTGAATCTGAGGTAATTTCCGCCCTAGAAGCTTGTTTAGCCGAACACCAGGGTGAATATGTCCAGTTAATTGGCATTGATTCTAAAGCGAAACGTCGCATCTTAGAAACTATTATTCAACGTCCTGGAAATAGTACCTCTAGTAATGGCTCGAGTTCAGCAAAAGCTAGTGTAGCAACTCCTCAGAGTTCTTATGGCAACAGTTATAGTTCAACTGCTGCGAGTGTCAGTAACCAGAACTTAGACTCACAAACAATTAATGAAGTGCGATCGCTCCTATCTCAAGGACATAAAATTGGCACAGAACACGCTAATAAGCGTCGTTTTCGCACTAAATCATGGCAAAGTTGCGAGCCTATTCAAAGTAGCCGTGAATCTGATGTCATTGCTGCCTTGGAAGCTTGTTTAGCCGAGCACCAAGGAGAATATGTACGCTTGATTGGGATAGATACCCAAGCTAAACGCCGTGTGACAGAAAAGATCATCCAACGTCCTTAATTTTAGGGAGAAGGGGTAGGACTATCTTACCCCTTGCGACTATATGAGTAATAAGAATGTCTTTACCCCTTGTTCAGCCACCGATTCAGTCAGATATTTGCGTGATTGGTGATGTTACCATTCATGAGGGTGCAGTTGTTGCACCAGGAACCATTCTCCAAGCTAGTCCTAATAGTCGCATTGTGATTCGAGAGGGTGCTTGTATTGGGATGGGAACTCTAATCAATGCTTATCAAGGAGACATTGAAATCCAATCTGGTGCAATGTTAGGAGCGGGTGTTTTAGTAGTTGGTCAGTGTCAAATTGGCAAAAATTCTTGTATTGGTTCTTCAACGACGATTATTAATACTTCTATTGATTCTGGAGCCGTTATAGACCCAGGATCTCTAATTGGTGATACTTCTCGTTCGGTTTCTGCTCCAGAATCCCAAGCTCCAAAACCGATAAAATCGGCATCTAATGGTTCTATTTCTGATAAAAATGGTTCAAAATCTGAATCAGAAAAAAATGACCCTCAACCAACTATATTGGGCAAGGAAAACGATGATTTATGGTTAGATTCAGAAACAGATCAAGACCCCGAAACAGAGGTTGAAAAAATTCCTGAAATGCCTACTCAACCTACTCCTTCTACTAAAATCCCCAATGCTCCTGTTGTCGGTCAAATTTATATTAATCAACTTTTATACACATTATTTCCTGAACGTCAAGCTTTTAATCGTTCTCAAAATAATTCTTAAATTAAATAACAACTCAGAAAAATCTACTGATACAGTCACTAACTACACTATCAATAATTAACTTAATTCTGTTAAATTTATATATATTCGGCATTAGTCAGTAATTAACATAATAATTTTTGATGGCTTAATTTTTATTAGATTTAGTAAGTATTTATACTTAATTAAATAACAATATTCTTGTAACTATTTATGAAGTTTTTGGAGAAAATGAACGAAAGTATGATATAAAAAAAGCAAAATTTAGGAAAAGAAATTTTAAGAAATAACTGATTAGTAAAATTAATCAAATTGTATACAAATTGTAATCGAAAAATTCCCAAGAAGCGGTAAAGAAAATGTTAAAAGGTGATACCTCTCATGATATGATTAGGACTCGAAGAACAGATAAGTCAATTAACGGTTAGCTATAGTCAACTTTTAGCAACCGAATAACTTTCTAAAATTTTCTCTATTACGGGTAGTTGAGATTAACTTAAACGCCGATAAATGAGAAATTTAGCGATGCCAATTCATGGAGGAATTACTACATGGTACAAGCCAAATCTAAATCAGGGTTTGAGGCAGGCGTTAAGGACTACCGCCTAACCTATTACACACCCGACTATACCCCTAAAGATACCGATCTACTCGCATGCTTCCGCATGACCCCCCAACCTGGAGTTCCTCCTGAAGAAGCTGGCGCAGCAGTGGCAGCAGAATCTTCCACTGGAACCTGGACAACTGTATGGACAGATAATTTAACCGATCTAGATCGTTATAAAGGTCGTTGCTACGATATCGAACCCGTTGCTAACGAAGACAATCAGTATTTTTGCTTCATTGCCTATCCTTTAGATCTATTTGAAGAAGGATCAGTTACTAACGTACTTACCTCTTTAGTAGGTAACGTATTTGGTTTTAAAGCATTACGGGCATTACGTTTAGAAGATATTCGTTTCCCTGTTGCCTTAATTAAAACCTTCCCCGGGCCTCCCCACGGAATCTCGGTTGAACGGGATAAATTAAACAAATATGGTCGTCCTTTATTGGGTTGTACTATTAAACCTAAACTTGGTTTGTCTGCTAAGAACTACGGACGCGCTGTTTATGAGTGTTTACGCGGTGGCTTAGACTTCACCAAAGATGACGAAAATATTAACTCTCAGCCCTTCATGCGCTGGCGCGATCGCTTCCTCTTCGTTCAAGATGCGATCGAAAAATCTCAAGCTGAAACCAATGAAGTTAAGGGTCACTACCTCAACGTAACTGCTGCTACTTGCGAAGAAATGCTCAAACGGGCAGAATTTGCCAAAGAAATTGGCACTCCCATCATTATGCACGACTTCTTGACCGGTGGTTTCACCGCGAACACCACTTTATCCAAGTATTGTCGCGACAATGGTTTATTACTGCACATTCACCGGGCGATGCACGCGGTAATTGACCGTCAGAAAAATCATGGTATTCACTTCCGCGTTTTAGCTAAGTGTTTACGTCTGTCTGGTGGTGATCACCTCCATTCTGGAACCGTTGTCGGTAAATTAGAAGGGGAACGGGGCATCACCATGGGGTTTGTTGACCTAATGCGTGAAGACTACGTTGAAGAAGATCGCGCTCGTGGTATCTTCTTTACCCAAGATTATGCTTCCATGCCTGGAACCATGCCAGTTGCTTCTGGTGGTATTCACGTTTGGCATATGCCTGCGCTAGTGGAAATTTTTGGTGACGATTCCTGCTTACAATTTGGTGGTGGTACTTTAGGACATCCCTGGGGTAATGCACCTGGTGCAACTGCTAACCGTGTGGCTCTCGAAGCTTGTGTTCAAGCGCGTAACGAAGGTCGTTCTTTGGCTCGCGAAGGTAACGATGTTATCCGCGAAGCTTGTAAGTGGAGTCCTGAATTAGCGGCAGCTTGCGAACTTTGGAAGGAAATCAAATTCGAGTTTGAGGCAATGGATACACTCTAATTGGGAATTAGTTGTTAGTTTTGAGGGAATTAAAAATACCCATAACTAACAACAGTATCCCAGTCGGGACAGGTAGGTATCCATGAACTGCAAACAAGTTGCTAAAGATACGGCGCGGGTTCTACAAAATTACCTGACGTATCAAGCCGTTCGGACCATTATCAATCAGTTATCCGAAACTAACCCTAGTCAAGCTCTGTGGCTAAGCCAATATACATCATCCCATAACATTCAAGATGGGGAAGTGTATTTAGAAGAGTTGATGGCTGAAAATAAGGAATTAGTTTTGCGGATTATGTCGGTGCGAGAGCATTTGGCAGAAGCTGTACTGGAATTTATGCCAGAAATGGTGCATATCGGGATTAGCCAAGCAAATATGGAACATCGTCGTCAGTTATTGACTAGACTTACCCAGTCCCCCTCTGTGTCTTCGACGACCCATCCAGAAACCTCTGAGTCTGAGGCAGATGACTCATTTAATCCTTAAATTGGTGTAATTGATACCGAAGAGATAACCCATGAAAACTTTACCTAAAGAGCGTCGTTACGAAACCCTATCTTACTTACCCCCTTTAACTGATCAACAAATTGTCAGACAGATTGACTATATGTTAGGCGAAGGGTATATTCCAGGGGTAGAATTTGAAGAAAATCCTTCTCCTGACACTTGGTTCTGGACAATGTGGAAGCTCCCTTTATTTGGTGCTTCTTCTGCTCAGGAAGTGTTACAAGAAATTCGCGAATGTCGTTCTGAATATCCCAATTGCTATATCCGTGTTATCGGTTTTGACAATATTAAACAATGTCAAACCATGAGTTTTATTGTTCATAAACCCAACACTAACACTCGCGGATATTAGGATATTAAGCTTCCAATTGGCTTAAGATAGCTTTTAGGTTGAATTTGACAGCCTATCTACTCCAATAGTAGATAGGCTTTGCTTATCGTTTACGGGGTGACAATTAGACTATAAGGTTGAGATATGGTTTAGTTTGTAGGGGTTAGAGAAGGTTTAAACTTTAAAACTGTGCAACTGTGTAGATGTTGTTTTAGATCACAATTTTTGTTTTTTGTCAATGCTCAAATCCTATTATAATAAAAGTAAGATGTTTAATAGATAGTTGGCAGTCTCGAATAATAAGTTTGACTATTTATCCCTATTGTTAAGTTAACTGTTTTGAAGTGGCTGAAGCCTGGACTGGTTTAGCTGGCTTTGCAGATTTGAGTGGTTAACAGGGGAGAGAGGAGAGAGGTTAATAGTAATTAAAACTGAATATTTTTAATAGTTAGAAGGAGGGAATAAACTGTTATGAATCACAAAAATAATCTAATTGGACAAAAACTTGTTTTCACAAATTCTACAGATTATCTAGTCATGAACGGACTAAATAGTTCCCTATTAAGTGCAGACAATGTGAAACCTGTATTTGGAGATAAAGATGGGGACGGGGATTTAGACAATGATGATCTGGCTCCGATTTTGACGACTCATAATAAACTTGCTTCTGAAATAGAAAATCGCCACGAATTAGATGAAAAACGAGCAACTAGACTTTGGTCTGCTTTAGAGAATGAATATACTTCTATAGCTAGTGTTTCGGCAATTTCCTTGTCTCCTATAGTTCTCCTAGAAAACTCTTTCCCAGACACCGATGGAGATAGACTTTCTGATCTTGGTGAATTTTTAGTTGGCACGACTACTAATGATAAGGGTACTGATAGGGATGGCATCAACAATTTTGCGGAAATACCACAAGATCTCGCTCCCCTCGATAATCGTGAGTTTTCTGTAGTTGACGATTCAAGTATAAACCCTGAAAAGCTAAAAGACGACGTTGCCGATAGTTCCCATAGACTACTAGCCATTGTGACCTGGATTAATCCAACTGATGGATTCTGGGACGAGCCAAACAATTGGGATACTGGTCAATTACCTACGATAGACGATGACGTATCCATTGGCGTTTCTGGTGATGTAACTATTACCCATCGTAGTGGGACTTCGCACATTAAAAGTCTCTCTGGTAGCAACAAATTAGAACTTACAGGAGGAATACTAGATGTTAAAACAGTTGTTGAAATTGATAATGACTTGACTCTCAACGGTGGTAAGTTACAAAACGCTACAGTTTTATTAGGTAGTAATGAAGCGAAACTAGAGTTTACCTCTAATTACAAAAATAGTTTAGATGGAGTCACCCTCTCAGGAGATGCTCAACTCGACAATTATGA
>DLXW01000337.1:5213-7305 GCA_003448685.1 Cyanothece sp. UBA12306 | reverse complement strand
AGCCGAAGCATTAAATAGCAAAATCATATAATTGCTCATCTTTTCCCCTTATTTGTCCGTAGAGAAAACCTCTTCCATCTCCTAAAAAAGGATTATATTCTCCGAATTGATAACCATGGTAGCGTAAAGCTAAAAATGGGCGAATACTTCGAAATTTTCCAAATGCTTCGATGAAATGATGATCAGATACATCATTCTCAGATAAACCAAATAGGGACAATAACTGATCATTGCGAAAGCGAAGAATATGTTGAGGAAATTCGGCTGCCGCTACCGTATCATAATAGTCGTCCCCTAAATTTTCAAAAATAGGTTCGTAATTAAGATTAAGCAGGGGATTATCTGAAGTTACTGTCATGTTACAAAAAATACTTTTAGTCCATAATTGGGCTACCATCCACGATTGTATCTAATTTGAACAATTTAATCTATATTCAAAATAATTATACCCGCATTTTCGGTAATCAGTTATGATAATTGCTGTTTCAGTACAAAGGTAAAGAGAATAAACAAAAAAAATGATCTACCATAAATTATTTATGATTACTATAATTGATGATAATATAGCAATCTGCTAATGAGATGTGAGATTACTCAATCCCTTTCGTCAGATATTTTTATCATAACTGAAATAAGACTGCTCTAATTAATTGCAGATAGAATTAAACTCAGGAAATTTTATCCTCAATGACTAAGGTACAGCTAGTCCATTTTCCTTGATTATCATAGTAACGAATAAGTCGTTTACGTCGGTTTTCTTCTAATAACCAACCTGCTTCTATTAAGAAAGATTGACGATTTTTTAGTTGTATGGGAACTAAGCTAGAACCACCATCAGGAAGTAATAATAGCTTCATTTTTAAACTTCCTTGTTCAAATTCCAAACAATGGTTATCAAGAGACGCAGTAGAAGTAATAGTTTGATTGCCAAAGCTTAATTTTTGTTCTATTTGTTTGTCACTAATCATTTTAATGATTAAAGTAGTATTTTCGGTTTGTAAAGGTCTAAAATCGGGGTACAATGTATAGGATTTCCCAACCCATTTGCCTAATAGTTGTTCTACCGTTAATCGTGGTTGTTCTGGCATAATTGTTTCAGCACGTTTTTCTCTAATTAAAGTTAAGGAATTAAATAAACTATCGCGATCAAATTGTTGAACCAAGCGCAAACGACGATCATGATTAACAAACCCGAATTCACTAACAAATTCAGCAAAAGGAGCCATTTGCATATTCCCTTTAGAGAAGGAACCATCATCAAAAAATAGTAAATGACGACCTAAAGATTGATATATTTGAGTAAATTCGCTGACTGGGGTTTCAGCAATACCACCAGTTCCATAACGACGAATATTAAAGCGAACTTTATTATTATCTTCTTCCTCTAATGAAATTATAGAAGAGGTGCTGTCCAAAACTTCACCCACAGGTGATATCTTAGTAAAAGAGCCTTCCCAAATACCTAAATTTTGCTTGAAATTCTCCCATTGTGATCCCATAATTTTACCTGTAATAATGTTTAATATTTTAAGGTGTAAAATCTTGATCACTTTTTGTGATCTCTATTAGTCTATATCATAAATCTGAGAAAAAAGTATATTATAATTATAATACTAGAGGAATCCCCAAGTACCACATTAATCTTAAATCAAATAATCAATCATTAAATTTATGGGTTTTTTGTAGATTAATAAAGAAAATTTTTATATTTCAATTTTAACATATGTATGGTATCAGATCAAGAATAGAACATTAGACAAAAACCAATTTAGTGAGGAAACAAAAAAAAATTAACCATGAATAAACAGTTATTAAATGAACAACCAATAACCATTAAACTTGCTCAATTTCTTAAGTGGAAGGGACTGGTAAAATCAGGGGGAGAAGCAAAATTAAGGATTCAAGGGGGAGAAGTTTTTGTCAATGGAATATTAGAAACAAGACGAGGAAGAAAACTGATTACGGGCGATCAGGTTACGATAGATTATGAAACGTATCAAGTTCAATTATGAGTTAGATTTGAATTAATTTCATCGATGAAAAATCTTAACTATTAGAAAAATTTGATATTAGTTTGAAATTACTTTATCGG
>DLXW01000337.1:2683-5009 GCA_003448685.1 Cyanothece sp. UBA12306 | reverse complement strand
TAAAACCTGGCTTTTTAAAGCGAAAAGTTTTGGGAGCGAGGCATAAATACTCGTTACAAAAACTACTTCTATAAGGGCTTAATATTATTAAGCCCCTACTGATTTGGAGACTTCGTTAATATTTCTCTATTACCTTAACGTTATCCGAATCTTTATTTTTCTGTGTTAATTGTTAAATCATCAATGGGTATTTTAAGGTAGATACCCATTTATTAAGCCCTTAAACCAAAACTATGTTATTGAATGATGGACTAAAAGCCCTCAGAAATCAACAATTTGCTGAAGCTGTTCAACTTTTAGAAGAATATTGCCAAAATAATAGAGATCGTCAATCACCTTTTTATATTCAAGCACAAATGGCTTTAGCTAGAGCTTATCGCGGCAATAGTCAAATTAACAAGTCTCTTACTCTTTGCCAAGAACTATCCCAAAATGGCAATAGTGAGGTACGTCAGTGGGCTAAAAGCTTCCTTGTTCTTCTAGAAAATCAGGATAATCTCAATCTAGAAGACTCGGAGTCGACTCATTGGGGTGAAGAAAAGGCAGAAAGGGTTGCTCAAATAGGAATTAAGCTAAAAATGCCTAAAATAGCAGATCGTTTAGTGGTTGCCTCCAGTGCCACCCTGATTTTGCTATTAGGAATGGTTTTAGCCCTATGTTTAGGAATATTGTTAATTGTTGGTCATCAAAACCCAGGTTTCGGTTTAATTATTTCTATTGCTATTACTCTAATCTTTAATGGTCTAGCTTTCTTAATTTCACCATTTATTATGGACTTAACTCAAAACTGGTTATATAAAACCCGTTGGGTCAATTTAGCCGAAATTAAGCGTCAAAGTCCTGAAACAGCAGATGTTATCCTAAGAGTATGTCGAGAAAAAAAAATATCCCATCCTCGCTTGGGAATTATTGACGATCAAAATCCTACTGCTTTTACCTACGGTTCTTTTCCCAGTCAAGCACGTTTAATTGTTAGTCAAGGTTTATTCACCTATCTTGATGATGATGAAATTGCTACTGTTTATGCCCATGAATTAGGTCATATTGTTCATTGGGATTTTGCCATAATGACCCTAGGTTCTACTTTAGTACAAATTACCTATTTGGTTTACTTATTTGCTAGAGAATTAGGTAGGAAAGGAAACAGTGATAATAAATTAAAAGATGGAATTAAGGCAGCTTCAATTATAGCTTATATATTCTATATTATTGGCACTTATTTAATGTTATATTTGTCTCGAACTAGAGAATATTACGCCGATCATTTTGCTGCCGAAGTAACAGGAAATCCCAATGGATTATCAAGAGCATTAGTCAAAATTGCTTACGGAATTGTAGAAGAAGCTCAAAAAGCTACGGAACCGAGTAAATTAATGGAAGGAACTCGCACCTTAGGTATTTATGATTCAAAAGGTGCTTTATCTACCGGAACTGTGTATCGCATCAAGTCGAGTTCTCAACCCTTAGGCCGAGTTTTTGTCTGGGATTTATTTAATCCTTGGGCTAAATTAGTGGAATTAAATTCTACCCATCCTTTGACAGGAAAACGTATTCGGGCCTTGAGTACCTATGCTGAACAAGTTGGCCTAGAAACAGACTTTAATATGGCAGAAGTAGTCAGAGAAGGAAAGAGGTTGAATCAGCAGAAACTTTGGCATAATTTTTGGTTTGAATTAGTTATAGGAAATTTACACTTTTTAGCCGCTTTTTTGGGCTTTTTATTAGGAATATTCCTGACTATCGTAACTCAACAAAAAACAGCTTTAATAACTTTTGTTTTCTTGGGTTTTGGTGTAGGTTTGATAATTAAAACTTTACTATTATATCCAGATTTTAAGCGATCGCCCGAATCTAATATCTTAAGCTTAATGTGCGATCCTTATGCTAGTCCTGTCCGTGGCCAACCTATCAAACTTGAAGGAGAGTTAATTGGTCGAGGTGATGCTGGATATAGCTTTGGTTCAGACTTAAAGTTACAAGATAATACAGGAATGATTTTTGCCCGCTATGTTTCTCGCTTTGGAGGATTAGGTAATTTTTTCTTTGGAGCAACTCAGGTGCAGAATTTATTAGGATCTTCTGTAACTACTGTAGGATGGTTTCGTCGTGGAGTAGCTCCCTGGTTAGACTTAATTGAGGTATCAACTGAACAAAAGACAATTAATAGTTATCCTCGTTTTGGGGCTTTATTAATGGGGTTAGGAGTAATGATTTTGGGATTAATTTTACCTGTAGCCATCACCAATTAGCTATGGGACGCTGATCGGGCAATATAGCAGAAGTCAGAAGTCGTAGGGGCTTAATATTATTAAGCCCGTACAGAAGT
>DLXW01000337.1:1437-2475 GCA_003448685.1 Cyanothece sp. UBA12306 | reverse complement strand
CCTTGGCGGTTGCTATATTTTGAGCTAAAAAAACCAAAAAACCGTGTATCTAAGATGATCAGACGATCAACTCAAAAATTACACAAGAGGGTTAAAAACCGAAAACCAGACCCCAAACTCCGACTCCCACTCCCCAATGAGTTATAATCTTCATTCAGACTAAATATATAAGATTATAAGCAGTCCAATGGCCAAAGTATATGTACTATTATTCAACGCCCGAACCGAAAACGAAGGCATTCACACCCTACAAATGGGAAGTCGCAATAAAGTCTTAATGTTCGAGTCAGAAGACGACGCAACTCGTTACGCTGTATTACTCGAAGCACAAGACTTTCCCTCCCCAACTCCTGAACCCTTCGACCGAGAAGAAATAGAAGCCTTTTGTCGAGAAGCCGACTATGATTATGAGGTGATCGAAGAGGGAAAACTAGCTATTCCCCCCGAAAGTAACGTTGAGGAAACCGACTGGGAAAAAGGAGAAAAATCCCAAGGAATACCTCAAGAAAGGGCTAAAGAATACAACCAAAACCAGGAATCATCAGATATGCCTGGTGATGAACTAGATCGCATCCGTCGCCAATTAGAAGGCTTACTTTAATCAATTATGGACCAATTAGAAGAACGAGGCCATCTACTCACTGAACAAATTAATCCTAAAAGCCGTAATTTAGACCAATTAACTCCTCTGGAATTGGTTGATCTGTTTAATGAAGAAGATAGCAAAACTCTAAAAGCCATCGCCCAAGCACGTCTCGAATTAGCCAAAGCTATTGAAGTTACCGGAGCAGCCTTGAGTCGAGGGGGTCGCTTATTTTACGTTGGAGCAGGCACAAGCGGGCGATTGGGGGTCTTAGATGCGGCCGAATGTCCCCCCACCTTCTGCACCCATCCCGACCTCGTCCAGGGCATTATCGCAGGGGGAGCAGCCGCTTTAGTCCGAAGTTCCGAAAACCTTGAAGATAGAAAAGAAGATGGCGCGTCTGCGATCGCCCAACGTCATATACTTGATAAAGATGTCATAGTAGGGATCAGCGC
>DLXW01000337.1:1042-1169 GCA_003448685.1 Cyanothece sp. UBA12306 | reverse complement strand
TGTCATAGTAGGGATCAGCGCAGGGGGGACAACTCCCTTTGTTCATGGGGCCCTAGAAGCAGCAAAACAGAGGGGGGCCAAAACCATTGCCATTAGTTGTGTTCCCCCTGAACAAGTGGCCATCACG
>DLXW01000337.1:0-786 GCA_003448685.1 Cyanothece sp. UBA12306 | reverse complement strand
ATCACGGTTGATATCGACATTCGCTTGCTCACAGGCCCCGAAATCTTAGCTGGTTCAACCAGACTTAAAGCCGGAACAGTCACTAAAATGGCTTTAAATATCCTCTCAACCGGAGTTATGGTGCGTCTGGGCAAAGTTTATGGTAATCGCATGGTAGATGTATCAGTTACCAACCGGAAACTCCACGATCGCGCTTTAAGAATGTTACAAGATCTTACCGAATTAAGTCGGGAAGAAGCCGGATTTTTATTAGAACGCAGTGGACGTAAAGTTAAACTTGCTTTATTGATGCACTGGACGGGTTTAGATGTTCACACTGCTCATGAATTATTGAATCATCATCAAGGAAACTTACGGAATGCTATTCAAGGGTACAAATCAAATGTTTAGAGTTTAAGACTTATCTATCTTATGTTTAATTGGTCAGAGACAACAACAGTTCTTCTCATAGTCATAGTCGCCTTTGCTGTTCTAGTTTGGGGCTATAATCGGGCTAGAGCTTACGGTAAAGCAGGTATTTTGTCTTGGCTGCAATCAGTTGTTCTGATGGCTCCTTGGTTGGTCTTTTTCGGTTTATTTGCTGCCGGAATTTATGTCAATTTAGTGGGGGTTTTATTTTTAATAATTGCTTCGGCGGCTTTTTATATTTATTTAGGAAAACGACTCAGAGAAGAAGGTGAAAATCTCATCGGATCAGAAAAAGTAGCTCAAAGATTACAAAATCAAGAAATAGCAGATTCTTCTGCTCCAGAACAATCTTCCTCCCTTTCTGATGAGATGACAAGG
>DLXW01000096.1 GCA_003448685.1 Cyanothece sp. UBA12306 | reverse complement strand
CATTAGATATAGAATTATATCAGCACGCTACTTCATTACCAGAGGGGAGGATTAAAAGGCTTTGACCCATCATCATAAACCATATAATCAAAAGAAGGAGGGAGCTTCAGGATGAGTATGGAGGTCGTGATTTGTGTATTTCTGCTAATAAAGGTCCACGAAAATTAGCCAGGTGACTAGCAAGATAGAAATCAGGATCGCTGATGAGAGTAGCAATTTCCTCTTTTTTTGTGAGAACAGAACCATCGCGAGATATTTTGTGGTGATCTACAAATAAATTTCTCACGGTATGTCTGGAACGCATAGGTAATCGTCTAACCAACGGGCTTATCAGTTGCCAAGTTACTACATAGATTCGCTCTTTTCGTAGGGGCGTAACATCTACCCATGTACGGAACGTCGCACCAACCATGTGAAATAACAATCCACCATAAATCTTTCTGTTTTCATCGGTTTCGATCTGAAGCCATGGCAAACCTTCACACCAAGCGCGATAAATGTAGCCTAATCCAGTTTCAACATGATCGAAATGGGGAAATGTTTTAATAAATTTCTTAAAAGTCTCCGTTTCTCGTTCCCCATCTGAGATGAGCATATTGGGCTTATATTTCTCAAAATATTGTCTAGTAAACAACAAGCCCGCACTATATCCATTTGGTACTACAACTGCAAGCTTGGCTCCGCAATTAAGTCGCTCTACAAGTATCTCAAGCCAGCGATCTTTAACGGGAAAAGAGTCTAAATGAAGAGACATACAATGGGTGAAGTTTTTGGACATCGCATATTTGGCAAGTGTATTCAGGCAATGTGAATGCTCTAATCGTACATGGTATCCTGAAGGGACTTCGCAATCTACAAGCTCAATTTCAGGGTTTGCTAGGACATAGTTTTGGTGTTCGGGCGTTAATTTGTGGGCTGCTGCAAAAATACGAAATTCTACGGATGTATGGCATCGCAGTTTTTCAAGGTGGATATCGAACAGGGGGCGAGTATTCTCGTCAAAAACATACACAACAAGAAATGCAATTCGTGGCTTTTTTCCTGGCTCAATTTCTGAATTGACCTTATCTTCTTTTAAATCCTGATTGTTTTTCATTTACTTAATATAGTCATATCTTTGTGTTACTTATAGAGTATTTTTAACAAAAAAATCAAGCTCCAAAAGTGTGAGGATTAATAATTTTTAAAATCAAAGATGCAAGACAACGTAATTGTATGCTGACTTTATTTGAAGTTTTCAATAATCCTTTGAAAATATCTACAGAAACCCAAAACTGCTCGTCGTTACATTCAAAGCTAGTATCAACTAATATTATTTGGTAGATATTTTCATTGAGATAAAATCTTCCTCCTTCCTCAGACTGAATAACTTCATATAAGACTTGCCCTCCTTTGTAGAAAGTAGTATGATTTTGCTTATTCTCTCCTGGATAAATAACATAACTGGGTAGCAAAACTTTTTCCCCACTTATACCAAATTCAGATTGACAACTAATTAAAAATTCCGGTTTACTATTCACTTGACGCATTAATAAGGCCAGTAAGCCTCTATTAGAAGTACACAATAAAGGTTGTTCCCAAGTTTTGACCTCTCTAGTTGCAGTAGATACTTTATAGATATCAACCCATACTCCAGAATTGGCCTTATCTATAATCCCTTCATCTCTTAATTCCCAATTTTTTAATGCAGATATTGGCACTAATTTGCCCATATTTTTCCCACTTAAATCGTTATCAAAGCATAGATTATTTTGTGAAGTGATATTGAAGTAGGAATTTGTATAAGAATCTTGAGCGACAAATATATCCCAATCAAACACGCCGAGCATAGAGCGGAGATCTGTATTTATAAAATTATTATAATGTAATACTTCGTCGATCACTTCTAATGTAACCCAAATCATATTTTCTGCCGTTTCCACTAATGAAGATGACTCAACATAACTTAGAATTTTGCTTTTTTGAAAATATCTTTTGCCTAAGTCCAATTGCATGCTATTAGCTATAGGTCGAACTTGGGGATCGTATTTAAAAAAAAAGTCAAAATAAGGAGTTTCTTTGCCACCGTGAAATCTCAGATAATTAGCAGGAGTAGATTGAATAGTGGGTCCATATTGACCTATGCCTGAATTGCCAGGCTCGATCCTAGCTTGCAGTAAAACATAAACATTTTTTTCCTGCCTACAAACAACTAAACCATTAAATGCACCTTGAGGTTGGTAAAGCACCAGTTGTTCTTTGCCACTAATATTATCTATTAACCCAGTAATGTAAAAAAAACCTCCACTTCTATGACCGAGAACGCCATGAATCAGATTCCACTCTTGCTGTTGAGATAATTTTACCTGGGATATTTGAAAACTAGCTTTCTCTATGGTTTCTTCCAAAAAAAACTTTAAATCTGCTGCTGATTTGGCAATTCTTAAAGTTGATTTCATAAAAATTTTCCTCATTGAGCATGGTTTATAAATCGTCAGGTTGGCCGATAACTTTCTGGTGTTTAGAGCTAATTTGTCGACTTAAAAGTTTTAAAACCTTGTGGTTTTGGGTTTAGAAATTTCAATAACTTTAAAAATAGAGCCTTACTATTCTGGCATTTAGCTGATAATTTAGCATAGTATGTACTGAAGAACCAAAGTTTTGAGCAATTATAGCGCTGCGCGCTCAGAT
>DLXW01000348.1 GCA_003448685.1 Cyanothece sp. UBA12306 | reverse complement strand
TCAGACCCAAAATTTTCGATGAAACCTAGCGAAATTGTCAATTATGACCTGAGAGATTATCAAATTAACTTAATACAAGATATTTATCAGCAGTGGAAAGAGGGGAACACTAGAGTCTTGGCTCAATTACCGACGGGGGCGGGAAAAACCATTTGTTTTGCTGCTATAGCTAGGGAGTTTGCTTGTCGTAGTGAGAAGGTTATTATCTTAGCTCACCGTGAAGAATTAGTCTTACAAGCTGCTGATAAACTCAGAAAGATTACTGAGCAAGATGTTGGGATTATTAAGGCTAAATATCGTCCCAATTATTCTTTATCTGTACAGGTAGCTAGTGTTCAAAGTTTAGTCAGAAGAGCTTCTGTTATTGAAAAGGTTGGCTTAGTTATTATTGATGAAGCTCATCATTCAACAGCCAAAACATACCGCCAAATCTTAGAAAGATACCCTGATGCTTATCAGTTAGGCGTGACCGCTACACCCATCCGACTCGATGGAGTTGGTTTTCGAGATTTGTTTGATGAATTAGTCTGTGGTTTAACGATTAAAGAGTTAATTAAACAGAAGTATTTAAGTCGTTTTCGTCTCTATGCTGACCCTAATCCTATGTCCACTAAAGGGGTAAGAATGGCTCAAGGTGATTATTCAGTTAAAGGGTTAGAAAAAGCTAATAATATTCTGCATTTATCGGGTCAGTTAATCGAGTCTTATTTAGAGTATGCTCAGGGAAAAAGATGTCTAGTTTTTGCCATTAATATTAACCATTCTCAGATGATAGCTGCTCGTTATAAGGAAGTAGGGATTCCGGCTTTTCATTTAGATGGTAAGACTCCAGACCAAGAGCGTCGTGAGGCCATTGAAAAGTTTAGAAAGGGTGAATTTTTGGTTCTAACCAATTGTCAATTGTTTGATGAGGGTTTGGATATTCCAGGTCTTGAAGCTGTCCAAATAGCTAAACCTACTAAGTCTTTAACGAAATGGTTACAAATGGTGGGTCGAGTTTTAAGACCTTCAGAGGGAAAACAGTGTGCTGTTATTTTAGATCATACTAAAAACTGGGCGATTCACGGTTTACCTAATCGAGAAAGGATCTGGACTCTTGATGGAGTTGAAGAAAAGGAAAAAGTTCAATCCTCACGTAAAAAAAATGGTGAAGTTGTTGAAGAAGAAATCTTAATTGCTGAAAGCGAAACCGTTTTAGCTGAAATTGATGAGAGTATTGACGAAGGTCAAAAAATCGAGCTTAATAACTCTGACGAAACTGAAAAATATTGGTCAAAAATTTATGAGAATTTACTGTATGAACAACGGGCTAATGAATATAATAAAGGCTGGGTTTATTATCGATTAAAAGAGTTAAATCCTCCCCTTTTTATTTGGCAAGCTTATGGCCGACTAAGGGGTTATCATACTAAATGGGCAACCTATCGATTTCAAGAACAATCGTCTCAGTCTTCACCCTCTTCTCAACCTCAATTGGAATTTAGTCCATCTGAACTTGCCAAAATCTTTGACATAATTTTATCAGAATTTTCGCCTTTTACTAGAGTCTTAATGAGAAGTCATACCAAACTTCTTACTTTTAATGATGATACAGCGATAATAGGAGCTAGAAATTCGACAATCTTAAGTCTGATTAGAAACAAAAAAGCTGAGATAGAATCGGTTTTTAAGTCAGTTTTTAACAATGAGATTAAGGTCCACTTTACTGTGGAAGATTCAGTACTTGACGAGTAAATTCTAAGAGTTGAGTAAGGAAACTGAGAGAAAAAAATCCCCACCTTTCAAGGTAGGGAAGTAGCAAGAGAAAAGAGCAGATGGTTAACAGTTAACGACCAAGTTTTTGACCATAAGCCACTAAACCAGCACTTACAACCTGTCCATAATTGTCAAGGCGATTTTGTTGTCCGGCGCGGGTAGGTGAGAGAAATGTATCGGTTAAACCCTGGCAAGCGAACATAATAGTAGCAGCAAGAATGATGTAGTTACGGATGACGGTGGTGTTTTCGTTAGTGGTGGTGAACATCTTGGTTGCCTCTTTTCCTCTTGACACTTCTAATATATTGGGAAGTTAGGGGTGATGTCAGTCCCAAAACTCAGGTATATTCATGGTTTTGCCCGCTTCACTTAGAGAGTAGAAGTGGAATTAAGTGGAACGTTTTCCCCATTCTCAAGTTAATCCTTTCCCCTGAGACTGCCCCGAATACCCTCTGAGTCTTCCCTGAGAGCTAATGATAAGCCAACTAAATAGATACCATAAAAATTAATTTGTCAAGTTATCTTTACAAAACGCAATATTATTTGTTACATTAATTTACATAGAGAGCCAAAGGAGGCAACAAGCTATGTATACCACCACTCAACTTGACAACGGCATCCTCAACAACTATGCTGCTGAACCTCAACCCTACTACGCTGAATTTCCTGCTCCTTTCCAACAACGTCGTTATTTAGTTCAAGGGGCGATCGCTGCATTATTCGTCACCAGCTTAGTTATCGTTTCTGCTGCTATTAGCTAATAATTTCAAGTTTTGCTTCAGAACATTGATTTCTCCCATGATTCCTCGGCAATAGTCGAGGAATTTTAGTGATCTCAATTGTCTTCAGGATCAAAAGCGGAAGAAAAAGCTTCTTTCTTTTTGAAGATGGTAAACAGCAGAACGGGCGATCGCGTAACGGGAAGGTAACTGAGACAAAGGAATCAAATCAATTAAAGTGTCCATGATGGTGTCCGAGACTGTCCAGTACACAAAACGTTGCCATTAACCAAAAGGTTCCTCATCAAACATTGGAGATTGGAGATTTTAGCACAAAAAAAGTTGAAAAGGTTTGTTAAAAAATAAAACATATAGTGTTAAAAAAGCATATAAGCTGATAGAAAGGAATAGATGTAGATAAAACTTTTTTAATTAGTCTTGATCAATTAGGGAGATTTAGTATGAACTTGAGAGATTTGTGCAGTCAACTCCTAAAAAAAACGCTCATAATAGTTATCTTGGCTGTTGCAGTAGTTGTAATTGTCTTTCCTCAGACAGCCAGTGCATTGTGCATTCAACCAGATGAGGAGGGAAGCTGGCGCAATACAGACCCGCAAACTCGAAGTATTACCCGAGTGGAGCTTAGATTTGTGTGCCAGGATCAAATTTTAAATGGTCAACCTTATCCACCTGGTCCACCTTGGTATCATAAACGTTATACGAAAATATAGTCATATATAGTCAAGTACGGTTAAATATTGACAGTTTTTTTGTACTAGACAGACAGGGGGATTTTCTCAAAAATCGGCGGCTCGGCCATCAATTTTCATGATACAATCAAACCAACTTAGAGGGATTAAGTAAACTTGACCATCTAACTGAACATGAAGCAACAGAAAATTATCAAACCTTAATCTTTGATGAAATTAGTAGAGAGACATATCATCAGAAATAATCATCGGTTTTACCAGGAAATAGACCGACTCTGTTGGCTCTCAAAAAATCTCTACAATTATGCTAATTATTTAATTCGCCAGTCCTTCATATTCGAGGGAATTTATCGCCCCTACAATGAGCTCCAAAAATCTCTACAAGGAAGTGAATGTTATCAAGCTATACCGGCCAAAGTCTCTCAACAAATTTTAATGGTTTTAGATAGGAATTGGCGCAGTTTTTTTGAAGCTAACGGGGCCTATCAAGAACAGCCTGACAAGTTTAAAGGTCGTCCAAAACTTCCTAAATATAAAAAGAAAGAAACGGGAAGAAACTTGTTAGTTTATACCGTACAAGCTATCAGCAAACGACAACTAAAACAGGGGATTATTAATCCAAGTAAAACCGAGATTTATCTGAAAACGAAAGTAGAACCCTCAAAAATTAAGCAAGTTCGCATTGTCCCCAGACTTAACCATTATGTGATTGAGGTGATTTATGAAACCGAACCCCAACAATACCAGTTAGAAGAAAATCGCATCGCTAGTATTGACTTAGGATTAAACAACTTAGCTACATTAACATTTAATCAAGCCGGAATCAAACCGCTCTTGGTAAATGGCAGACCGTTAAAATCCCTCAATCAATACTATAATAAAGCAAGAGGCTTACTTCAATCTATCGTCGGTGAAAATCAATCAAGTCGAAAACTGAAAAAGCTTTGTCATAAAAGAGAGTTAAAAATTAATGATTATCTCCACAAAGCATCAAGATTGATAATTAATACCCTAATCAAGCAGAGAATAGGAACCCTTGTAATTGGACAAAATCAAGAATGGAAACAGTCAATTAACTTAGGGAAAAAGAACAATCAAAACTTTGTTCACATCCCCCATAATAAGTTAATAGAAATGTTATCCTATAAAGCAGAGATGGCAGGAATTAAGGTGATTCTAAACGAAGAGTCTTATACATCAAAAGCCAGTTTTATAGATAAAGATCCAATTCCAGTCTACAAAAAAGACTCAAAAAATTTGTCAACTTTCAGTGGCAAAAGAGTCAAACGGGGTTTATATCGTACGGATAGTGGAAGATTAGTCAATGCCGATGTCAATGGTTCTTTGAACATCATGAGGAAAGCAGCTCCCTTTTGCCTTTAGCTATGGGATAGAGGGTGTTGT
>DLXW01000350.1:4433-6413 GCA_003448685.1 Cyanothece sp. UBA12306 | reverse complement strand
AAACCTCAGCATCAAATTTGGTCGGAAGCATCTGATTTGCAAGAATCCCAAGGTGACTTACGAAAACTTAGATTAGCTCGAGTTCAAGCTAAAAATAAGCAAAAGAAAGTAGTAGCTGGTATTAATCTGGTATCTAAAAATAATCATTTAGTAATTTTGGGTCAACCCGGAGCAGGAAAGACAACTTTTTTGAAACATTTGGCTTTACAATGTAGTCGAGGTGACTATCGACCGGATTTAATTCCCTGTTTCCTGGAATTGAGAAGTTGGCTGATGGAAGGACGGCATGAAACAACTAATTTACTAAACTATTTTTTAGAGCAAGCAAAAAGTAGTGGATTATCTCGCGAGCAAGCTCTACAACTACTAGAAAGAGGTAAAGGTTTATTTTTAGTGGATGGTTTAGATGAGATTTCTCAAGAAGAACAGGAAATTTTAGCCAAAGATCTTAATCATTTTGCTCAACTTTATCACAAAAATAAGATTATTATTACTTGTCGTTCTGATGAACAATTGTTTCATTTTCAGGGTTTTACTTACGTAGAAATGTCTACTTTAAGTCGGGAGCAGATACAAGCTTTTGCTAGACTTTGGTTTGGAGCTAACACAAAAAATAAGAAAGAAGGAGAAAGCAAAGCAAGTAAGTTTATTGAAGAGTTGGAAAAATCAGAAAATGAGCCGCTTTTGGAATTAGGAATTAGCCCAATTTTATTAAATTTAATGTGTTCTGTTTTTCTTGAAAGATTAAGTTTCCCTCGGAAACGGGCTAAACTTTATCAAACAGGGTTAGATATTTTACTGAAGCGTTGGGATCAAGCTAGAGGAATTGAACGAGATGGGTTTTATCAAAATTGGTCTTCACGAGATAAAATAAAATTGTTATGTCAAATTGCTGCCAAAAATTTTGAAGATCAAATTTATTTTTTTGAAGCGGATGATGTTCTGGCAATTATTGAAGATTATTTGACTAATAATCTCAAGGTAGAGACTGATCTAGAAAGTTTATGGTTGACGAGCAAAGCCATTTTAAAATCCCTGCAATTACAACATGGATTATTAGTCGAAAATGCTAAGGATGTTTACTCATTTTCTCATCTAACTTTTCAAGAATATTTTACTGCGAGAAAAATTGTTACCGGTCCTACCAAAACTTTAGAAAATGAATTAACTAAATTAGCTTGTCATATCTTTGAACCCCGATGGAGAGAAGTTATTTTATTGTCGGCTAGTATGTTGCCAAATGCTGATTTTTTAGTCAGAAAAATGAAGTCTACCATTGATAATTTAGTGAAGGAAGATTCAGACTTAGAAAAATTTCTGACTTTTTTAGATCAAAAGGTAAAAAGTCTGCAATTAAATTACCAAGAAGCAGCTGTAAAAGCTTTTTATTTCAACTTATTTTCCTATCGAGATTTAAACCTAGCTATGGCTTTAGATCGGGATTTCGTTACCATGACTAATTTATCAAAAGAGCTAAAATTAGATAGTATATTAGCTCGCTGTTTGATAGATAGTATTAATCTAGCTAAGCATCCAGATTTTAACAAGTTCATCAATTTATCTTTTAGCCTCTTCATAGAAGATAAGTTCAAATTAGATTCTGATTTCCAGGAAGCTTTTCAACAATTAAAATCCCAGTTACCTCTGTTAGATGATGACCAAGAAAAGATTTTAAATTGGTGGCAAAATGAAGGAAACCTATGGGTTGATGAATTTTGTAATACCTTGATTAAATACCGTCACTTGGGTTATAATTGGCGATTGAGTGCGCAACAAAATAATCGCTGGCAAATTTATTACAATGCTAATTTATTTCTTGTTGAATGTCTGCGAGAAGATTTTCAAATTAGTTCTCAAGTAAAACAAGAAATTCAAGAAACAATTCTCTGTAGTGGTAAAAAGTTAAACTGTTCCTCATCTAAATCTTTTGCTGATAGCAGCTTTCAAATAAATAGAGTAAACATCAAAGAAAAAATCCCC
>DLXW01000350.1:4004-4264 GCA_003448685.1 Cyanothece sp. UBA12306 | reverse complement strand
AAACATCAAAGAAAAAATCCCCTCACACTTACCGACCTCACTCAACAGCAAACATTGATACACCCAATTAACAATATTGCATAATAAAAGGGTTTAATGTTATTAATTAAACCCCCGAAAAGTGTTGAAGATTTTAGAATGATTTAACCAACCATAGAAGGTTGTCGATTTTTGAAGAAAACTTGTAGAATTTGTTCAGCAATTTGAGGACTGGTTATACCTAAATCAGCCTTAGATTGATCGGGTGTAGCATGATCAAC
>DLXW01000350.1:2039-3784 GCA_003448685.1 Cyanothece sp. UBA12306 | reverse complement strand
TAGCATGATCAACGAGGCGATCGCTAACGCCAAACCTTTTAAGAGGAACTAAAATGTCGTGATCGCACAATGCTTCAGCGACAGCAGAACCAAACCCACCCATGAGACAGCCTTCTTCTAGGGTAGCAACCTTGCCAATGCGTTGAGCCAAGGGTAAAATCAGTTCCGTATCCAAAGGCTTGACAAAACGGGCATTAACGACAGTAGCTTCAATGCCGTGTTCTCCAAGAATTTCTGCCGCTTGCAGTGCCGTATTAACCATCGAACCATAACCGAGGAGAAGAATATCATCGCCGTTGCGTAAAATTTCGCCTTTACCAATGGGTAGGGGTTCCCAACCTTCCTCCATCAGGGGTACACCAATTCCACTACCACGAGGGTAACGCATGGCGATCGGACCATCAGTGTAATTAACTCCTGTCACAACCATCCGTTGTAATTCTGCTTCATCTTTGGGAGCCATAATGGTTATGTTGGGAATGCACCGCAGATAGGCGATATCATACATTCCTTGGTGAGTTGGTCCATCTGCACCAACTATTCCCGCGCGATCGAGACAGAAGAAAACGGGAAGATTCTGAATACAGACATCATGGAGAACTTGATCGTAGGCCCGTTGTAAAAAAGTAGAGTAAATAGCTACTACAGGACGCATTCCTTCACAAGCTAATCCAGCAGACAAAGTTACGGCGTGTTGCTCAGCAATTCCCACATCGATGTATTGTTTGGGAAGTTTAGCATGAAGTTTATCTAAACCTGTCCCTGTAGCCATAGCGGCAGTAATACCGATAATTTTCGGGTTATTTTCTGCTAAGGTGGTGAGAGTATGGGCAAATACTTTTGAGTAACTCGGCGGTTTTGGTTTATTGGAGGGGATCGCTTTTCCAGTAGCCAGGTTAAAGGGACTTTGGGCATGATAGCCTACTTGGTCTTGTTCGGCAATTTCATAGCCTTTTCCTTTGACAGTGGCTACGTGAACCAGAACAGGACCTACTACTTTATGAGCCTGTTTGAAGGTACTAATTAATTCTTGAAGGTTATGTCCATCAATTGGGCCAAAGTATTTAAAGCCTAATTCTTCAATCACTGCACCGACTTTAGAAACCGCTAGACGCTTCATTCCTTCTTTAACCCTTTCCATTTCAGGACTCAAGGAGTCACCTAAAAAAGGAAGATGTTTAAATTGTTCTTCGAGATTATCTGAAAGGAATTGAACGGGGTCACTCAGGCGGACTTTATTGAGATAGCGCGAAATAGCCCCTACGTTTGGAGAAATGGACATTTCATTGTCGTTCAGGACGACCATCAAGTTGGTATGGGGTAAATGTCCTGCGTGGTTGATGGCTTCAAGGGCCATACCCCCAGTGAGTGCTCCATCGCCGATAACGGCTACAACTTTGTAATCTTCTCCTTTGGCATCCCTAGCCAGTGCCATACCCAAAGCAGCAGAAATGCTCGTAGAAGCGTGTCCTGCACCGAAGTGGTCAAATTTACTTTCGCAGCGTTTTAAATATCCTGCAACGCCATCTTTTTGTCTTAAGGTGTGAAAATCGTTGTAGCGACCTGTTAACATTTTGTGGGGATAGGCTTGGTGTCCTACATCCCAGGTTACTTTGTCGTGATCTAAATCAAGGGTTTGATAGAGAGCGATAGTTAATTCTACTACTCCTAAACCAGGTCCAAGATGCCCACCTGTGGCTGCAATGGTTTGTAAATGTTTTTCTCGAATTTGACGGGCTATGTCT
>DLXW01000350.1:1599-1811 GCA_003448685.1 Cyanothece sp. UBA12306 | reverse complement strand
GACGGGCTATGTCTTCAAGTTGTCGGGCGGATAGTCCATGCAATTGATTGGGATGAGTAATGTCACTTATATGCATATCGCCTGTTTTCTATCATTTTCATAAGAATGCCTATTTCACACTGTAACACCAATGTTAGACACCTAGTCACCTGAGTTCGATCTCAGAATTTTTCTAGTTTTCAAGAGAATTCAGGAGACAGGAGACAGAAGAC
>DLXW01000350.1:0-1319 GCA_003448685.1 Cyanothece sp. UBA12306 | reverse complement strand
TCAGTCTTAATCTAAATTTTGCGCTTCAGAAACTTCTGATAAAGACTCGGTAATGAGTGGATTCTGCTGAGAAGATGAGGGCAAAGCTGGGGTATTATGATTCTGATAGATCGATGAAGGTATTTCCTGATGGATTGCCCCCATTAAACTGGCCATTTCTAAGGCGTTTAGGGCATAATTCCAGCCTAGATTACTTTTAATTCCGGCCCTTTCTAAAGCTTGTTGCATAGTATCTGTGGTCAAAATCCCAAAAATCACAGGAACACCTGTTTGGAAACCGACTGCGGCAATACCTTTGGTAACTTCTGCTGAAACATAATCAAAATGGGGAGTCTGTCCTCGAATGACTGCACCGAGGCAGATAATAGCGTCGTAACGCCCTGATATAGCTAATTTACGAGCAACTAAAGGAGTTTCAAAACTCCCTGGAACCCAAACATAATCAACTTGAGTTCCATTGGGGTCAACATCAATTCCATGACGTTTTAAACAATCTTGACAACCTGATAGAAGTTTGCCCGTTACTAGATCGTTAAAACGGCCAATAATAATAGCAAAACGCAATACGGATGGATCTTGAGTAAAATTTCCCTCAAAAGTTGTCATAATATTTCGTTTAGTAAGTTTAAGATGATTGGATGACTGAATTGATCGATAATTTTGGCGGTTTGATTGTGAGAAGATGGGAGATAGAGGAGAGTTTAATCAAATCAATTTTATTATCTCCGAAAGGCTACTTCCCAAACCTCTCACATTCCCCTGAAATTGAGGGTCATTTAGCTAAAAAGTCGGTTAAATGACAAAGAAATTTAAAATTGCCACTAAAATCACTAAACCTGCCCAAATAGCAGACCCTAGATAAAGCAATGGTTTAGACTGATTCCAATTTTGGGGAGAAGCGTAGGCCACAGGAACACCAACGACCATTACAAAGGAAAAGAGAACTAAGGCGATCAAAGCAATTTGGAAAATGAAAGACATTGTAAGATGCTCCTAAAGTTTTAGTAACTGGGTTAGATTGATTGATGATGTTTCTCAAATCAATGAGGAAGACAATAATCAGTGGTCAACCTTGTTCCAGAGAGGTTTTCCGTCTGACTCGCAAACTTGAAGACTTCTGTTATGGGGAAGAGTCAAGTCTAGTTATCAGAAGGTTAAAAAGCTTACTTTTATTAATAAGCTATCAAAAATTCAGACCCATTATCTCATTAGATCTTCCTTGATCGAAAATTTTGGCTTTGAACCCCCGTCTTAAATACTGCTTGGCTAAGAAATTTTACCTGTAAAAGACAAGAGGGGGAAGAGGGGGAAGTGTGGGA
>DLXW01000246.1 GCA_003448685.1 Cyanothece sp. UBA12306 | reverse complement strand
TTCAATCGGGGGAGTAGGTCAATGCAATCACACCCCGAAAGCTTGTTATGATCGGAAGATCAAGAGAAATTTTGCGGATAACTTCTAGCTAAAGTCCCATTAATTGAATTATGACCACTGCAACCCCTGTTAAAACAGAATACGAAGCTGTTATCGGACTAGAAACCCATTGTCAACTCAATACTATTAGTAAGATTTTTTGTGACTGTTCTACCAAGTTCGACAGTCCTCCCAATACCAATATCTGTCCTATTTGTTTAGGCTATCCAGGAGTTTTACCCGTCCTCAACGAACAAGTATTAGCCTCTGCGGTTAAGTTAGGAATGGCTATTAATGGAGAAATTGCTCCTTATAGTAAATTTGACCGAAAGCAATATTTTTACGCTGATCTACCCAAAAATTACCAAATTTCTCAATACGATCTCCCCATTGTTGAACATGGTTCCCTCGAAATCGAATTAGTCGATAAAAAGACCAAAGAAGTGACCCGTAAAACCATTGGTATTACCCGTCTGCACATGGAAGAAGATGCGGGAAAATTGGTTCATGCAGGTAGCGATCGCCTCTCAGGATCAACCCATTCCTTAGTAGATTTTAACCGCACGGGGGTTCCTTTGCTCGAAATCGTCTCGGAACCTGATCTGCGATCGGGGCAAGAAGCGGCGGAATATGCCCAAGAATTGCGCCGTTTAGTGCGTTATTTAGGCGTTAGTGACGGTAATATGCAAGAAGGATCTTTACGGTGTGATGTTAATATTTCTGTCCGTCCAGTAGGACAACAAGAATTTGGTACGAAGGTAGAAATTAAAAATATGAACTCCTTTAGTGCCATTCAAAAAGCGATCGAATATGAGATTGAACGGCAAATTGAAGCTTTAGAAAATAATGAACCCATCTATCAAGAAACTCGTCTTTGGGAAGAGAAAAATCAATGTACCGTTAGTATGCGCAAAAAGGAAGGATCTAGTGATTATCGTTATTTTCCTGAACCAGATCTTCCTCCTTTAGAAGTATCTCCAGAACAATTAGAAACTTGGAAAAATACCCTACCTGAATTACCTGCTCAAAAACGTAGTCGTTATGAGGCAGAATTTGGACTTTCGGCCTATGATGCACGGGTTTTAACCGATGATCGGGATGTAGCTAATTATTATGAAGCAGCAGTAGCTACCGGGGCCGATGCTAAATTAGTCGCTAATTGGGTGACACAAGATATTGCTGCTTATTTGAATAACAATAAATTAGCGATCGATGAAATTGCGATCAAACCTAATGAATTAGGGGAATTAGTCGGGTTAATTGAAAAGGGAACTATTAGTGGGAAAATTGCTAAGGAAATTCTCCCTGAATTGCTCGAAAAAGGCGGTTCACCCAAAGAACTGGTGGAGAAAAAAGGGATGACCCAAATTTCTGATCAAGGGGAACTCGAAAAAATCATTGATCAAGTAATTGCTGCTAACCCCAACGAACTCGAAAAATTCCGCAACGGAAAAACTAAATTAAAAGGATTTTTTGTAGGACAAGTGATGAAGCAAACTGGAGGACGCGCTGACCCTAAATTAACTAACCAATTAGTTGATCAAAAACTCAAAGGTTAAATTTTATTAGGGTGGGTTAGGTGTAGGCTAATGAGGAGACTAATTTATTATTTATTACCCTAACCCAAGAATATTATGATTGATTAATAGTAGAATTTTTTGTTGAAACTTTCCAGAAAATTGGGAGAATTAAACCTGATTGATTTTGATATTCTTCAAATCCATTATAGCGGGCTAAGGATTGATCTTTTTTGAGCATTCTAGGGATAAAAAGTAAACTAATAAAAAATCCAAGAATAAGAAAAGGAAGCCAATGTTGACTCAACATAGCAAAACTTGTATAAGTTAAAATTTCTCCTAAATAATTAGGATTGCGAGATTTAGCAAAAAGACCCTCTGTAATCAGTCCTGAATGATATTTAAGGGTATAATACTTCTGAGCATCTGCCACATAATGAAGAAAAATACCGAACAAATTAGTTGCAATTGCTGCTGCTATTAAGGGTGGGGTACATTCTTTACCTTGACTAATTAAAATAAAAGGAGCAACCCAATATAAGCCAACAATAAAAAATGTAGTAATTCCCAGAAAAATCGGAATTTCTTCGTCCCAACTTTTATCGGGATAAATCCAATCTTTAAGTAACCACATTATGCCATAACTTCCATGAAGAGCTAAATAAACCCAAGCAGCATTACTAAAGTTTTGATAGATAATCATCAAACCTAAAACAACTAAAAAAGTTAGTCCTTTATGTAAATTTATTGAATATCTAGCCTTGATTTTCATCTGATCAATCTCCTGATAAATCGAACAAAATTACGAGTTAATAATTAATGATTGTTTTGCCAATATTTATAAGTTGCATAAGCTAGGGTGACAACTCCTGTCAAAATGGCTGATTCGTCCACTTCAAATTGAGGATGATGTAAAGGATAATTCTCTTGTTCTGGGAACCCAACTCCTAGACGGAACATTGCCCCAGGGGCGTGTTCGAGAAACAGGGAAAAATCTTCTGATCCTAAAGAAGGTTCGGGCAAAATCTCCACATTTTCAGTTCCTAAAGCCTCTCGTGATGCAGATTCGAGTATTTGGGTCAATTGCAGATCATTTTGTACAGAGGGAACTCTTCGACGGTAATTAACCTGGTATTTAGCCTGATAAGTATTACAAACATTAGCAACTATATCTTCAATCCACTGGGGTAAATTGGAATGGGTTTCTGGATGTAGCGATCGCACGGTTCCTGCCATTCTTACCTGATCGGCAATCACATTAGCCGCCCTGCCGCCGTTAATCTGCCCAATGGTTAAAACAATGGGGCGCAGGGGGTTCTGAGTCCGACTAATGGCTTGTTGTAAGGTGGTAATCACCTGGGAAGCAATCCAAATAGCGTCTATTGCTTCATGGGGTCTGGCCCCGTGGCCTGATTCTCCTTGGATAAAGATCTCAAGATCATCGGCAGCAGCGGTTAATGCCCCGTACCGAATGCCCACAGAACGAGCCTGAATCGATGGGAATACGTGAAGACCAAAAATGGCATCGACATCCCTGATCGCCCCGTCTTGAACCATCCAGCTTGCTCCCTGGGCAATTTCTTCGGCGGGTTGAAAGATGAACCGGATGTTTCCTGGTGATTGTTCGGCTAACTGGGACAAAACCATGGCGGTTCCCAGTCCTACAGTGGTATGGACATCATGTCCACAAGCGTGCATAACCCCAGGTTTACAGGAGGCAAAGTCTAAGCTAGTGCGTTCTTCAATGGGTAGGGCATCCATATCAGTGCGAATAGCTAAAATCCGCTCATCTGTACCATTGCCTCTTAGATTTCCCACCACACCCGTTTTACCAACATTTTCTTGGACATGAATACCACAGGACGAGAGAACCCCAGCTACATAAGCTGCTGTTTGATATTCTTGTCCACTTAATTCGGGGTGAGAATGAATATGGCGACGAATTTCAATTAGTCTCGGCAAAAGTTTATCGGCTATCTCTTTGATTTGGACGAGCATTGAAAATTAAGATAATGGAGCCTGTTGAGATTATAATATAACACTGATGTATTAAAGTCAGGGGATGGTAGATTTTAGATTTTCTATGCTTAGTTTATTATGATAGGTCAAAATAGTCATGACGATAGATGTTAGAACCGCAATTGACGCTTCAAAAAATCATTGATCTATTTTCTAAGATTATCACAACACCTAATATTCTAACCGAGGTCAATAGTTTGACTAACCAATTAGGTGAACCAGATCGTTCAAAATGCTTTACTCTGTTTTCTCAAATAATTTCTGAAATAAATGAATTTTTTTTGCCCAGTCAAAATATTGTTCAAAATAATGGATTTGTTAAATTTGGTTTAACTGACTGTGGTATTGTAGAAATATCCAAGAATCAATATTTAGTTTTAACTGATGATTTTAAATTATTTAATTATCTACAGAGTTTAGAGATTGATGTAATTAATTTTAATCATCTTCGTGACTATTTATGGAAATAGTTATAAATAGGATTTATATGGCTTATTAGAAAATAAATTTATATAAAAATATAAGAATCTAAATAACTAATTTAATCTAAGTCTTAATCAAATAACTATTAACTATTAACTATCAACTATCAACTATTAACTA
>DLXW01000150.1:24851-25608 GCA_003448685.1 Cyanothece sp. UBA12306 | reverse complement strand
TTTAACGGGGGAGTATGTCAAAGAGTTTTCTGTCAATATACAAGTATATATTACTAGATTTGACTTAATTTTTGGATAAAGTTGATGATACTCATATTTTGCACACCTAACTAAATTAAATTATCGAGGACTTCCATGACTAATCAATTAAGCCAAAGAGCTAAAGAATTAATTCCCAAAGCAAGAATTGTAAGTTTTAACCGTTGGAAAAGTTCACATTCAGATGAAATGCTGCAAATTTTTCAGCAAGCAGATGATCAGGGTCGCTATCTTACAGATGAAGACCTAGCACACATTAAAGCTCTCTGTCCAGAACAGTCATCAGCAGTTGAAAAAGCGAGATTTTTGCGAGAACAAGCCGACTCTATCGTTAATTACGCCAGAGAACAAGTTTTGGCAACCTATCCTAAAATTACAGAGTCAGGTGGAGGCCTTTACCCCCCTGAACGAGCCGAAGCTTGCTGGCGAGATTTCTGGCATTTTCTACGCTGTATCACTTATGGAATTGCGGGGAATAGTCCTCAATTCACCAGCCAAGAAGGACTGGAAAATATGCAGTTGCTCTATCAAGAATTGCAGGTTCCTCTTGATGCCATGCTCTGCGGTTTAGAAAACTTGAAAATCCATAGCTTACAGCAATTCAACCCTGAACAAGAGCCAGAATTAACTCCCTATTTTGACCATTTAATTGATCATCTTAAGGATTTTCACCGGTAATTTAACGGGAGTGTCACAGGATTGCAGATTGCAGATTGTA
>DLXW01000150.1:13836-24656 GCA_003448685.1 Cyanothece sp. UBA12306 | reverse complement strand
GGATTGCAGATTGCAGATTGTAGACTGTAGATTTTACCCACGACTGAAGTACGTGGACTTGAGAGGGTAGATTTTAGATTTAAGACGGGCGGCTTAAAGGTCGGAAATAATTCCGGCCCCGCGCCCTCATTAATTGTTGATTGTTGAGAGAAGATTTTAGATTTACCAATGCTTAAAAATTTCATTCAATCTGCAAAAAAGCAATCTACATTCTCCAATCTTTCGGTCAAACTAGGAACACCTAAGACTCATCGCCGTATTAGAGCGAGTGAAAGAATTCCAAGTCCCCAATTCTTGGGGGGGACGACTGCATAAACAAACCAGATCTGATTCACTTAATCCTTGAGCCCCCGTAAAATCGGCCCCAGCCAAACTCTGTAACTGTTCCCAATTGACTTCAGTTAAGTCGGCTCCCCGCAGGTCGACTCCCTGTAACTCCGCACCAATGAGTCTAGCTTGGCGCAAGTAAGCCCCTGTAAGAAAGGCTCCTTGAAGGTTAGCCCCACTTAAGGCAGCCCCTTCCAAATTAGCCCCCGTCAAATCAGCCCCACTCAAGTAAGCTCCTCTCAAGTTGGCATAACGGAGATCTGCGCCCCTCAAATTCGCTGTATTCAGGAAAACTCCCCCTAGGTTAGCATAAGGTCCTACTGCGCCGGAATTTCGATAGTCATAGCCTTCAGGCCAAACAGTGAGAGAATCGTAGAGTGCCAGTTGCAGTTTAGCCGACCCTAGCTGTGCGCCGCTCAAATTACACCCTTGTAACTGGGTGCGGTTTAAATAACTGTCTTGCAAATGAGTATCGGTTAGGTTGGCAGACCGCAAATCAGCCCCGCGTAAATCAGCCCCGCGTAAGTCAGTCCCCTGAAAGTTGGTTTCCCGACTGTTAACCCCAATTAAGATGGCACCGCTTAAATTGGTTTGGGATAAATCCATCTGGCTCAGATCTATCCCTTGTAAATTCATATTGGCAAGACTTTGGCTATTTGTGAGGGCTTCTTTTATTTCATCAAGGGAGAGGGGAACAGAGCTAATGTGAGCAGCAAGGGTTTTCATGGGAAAATGAGTTAGTGAAGTGTCAAACGTCTCTAATTAAGGATAAAACATAAATGTTACTAACACCGACCATGACCATGATGGATTTCTTTCGTAAAAGTGAGGGAATCTGGTTTTCCCAGCGCACAGTCCATCGTTTTGACTCCTTGGCTGATGAGTCAGGACTCTCTAATTTGATTGTCAAAGTTTTGGACAAAGATGACCGACGGGTTCTGGAGGTCTGTCAAGAACAAGGAGTAGACCCGACTTTGGTCAGTGGCGGTGCTAGTTTTGCTTGGCAGGATAATTTGGAGGAAAAAGACCCTAACCCAGACTATGCTGCGATTTTAGTGGATATTCCCTATAATCCTAATCCTCGCCTGGGCAAATTTTTACGAAATCGCGGTTATGTAGAAGGAATTCCTGTTGTCAGTGTCTACCATTTTTCTGATGATGGAGTCTTGACAATTGATACGGAATATGAAAGGAATCAAGGGCAAGAACGCTGTTGGTTTGTAACTGATAATTTTCGAGTAAGGGTTACTACGGTTAAGATGATGAACGGGGTTAATTTGATGGGTTACTGTTCTGAGCGTCGTTGTGTTTCTTCCTCGCTACTATCGGAGTTAATTGAACAGAATCGATTGAAAGCAGAAAGCAATTCTTGATAGTTCGGACTCCACAAGTTTAACTTTAATGCTTAGGGATTTTCGGAAAATCGGGTATGAAAACTACCGTGTTTAAACCAGTATTGTTTCAATTGATGATGAGGGGTATGCAAACTTGCCTTGGCTTGATAAAGAAGAATTTGTCGGTGATTTCCTAGCCAAACTCGCTCTTTGGGGTTAACAGAAATTAAAGTTCCGCCTAAACTGGTTACGCATTTTTCAAATCGCTCAATGGCGGAATAATCTAAGGTTTCAAAAATAAAAAAGTTTCCTGAACAGATTAGGTGACGGCTGCGAATCCAAGCCTGCATTTTTTGGCGAGCAACTGGAGGAAGCATACAGAAAAAAGTTACTTTTTATATAGAAACTGAAAAATCGGGAATTTCTTGGGCAAAACTTTGACGTTTTTCAAATTTCAACGGACCTGTTGTTGTTCCCCACACCTGTTTATGGGTATTAATATCTAACCCCCGATCTAAACTGGCGAAAGTGTTTTGAGTTAGTTCTACTTCACTGACTAAATAAGTTTGGCAACCATTTCGGGTAATTAAACAACTATTTCCTTCAACTTTTCCTCGAAACAAATTGCCTTCCTGTTGGAAAATCATCGAACAGTTATAACGACGTTCAATACAATCAGGGGTAATGGTTTTAAGAATTTCTAGTTCTCTTCCCGCCCCTGCATAGAGTATGCCCTCTTTGAGTGCATAATTTTCGAGATAAACTTGTCCCTCTTGTTGAACAAATCGATGGACTCCTTGACGATAGGGACTCCAAAGGTCATAGTCGTAAGCTTGTTCAGAATAAAAACCAATTCCTTCAAAAAAATCCCAAGGTAAGGGTCGAAAAAATACCCGAATATGAGGGTAATCTTTGGGACTTTCAGCCGCTTGTTTTTGGTTACTAAAATCCCCGGCCAGCCAGTGGGCTAATTTTAGGCTCAATTGCTCTTTAGGCATTTTTCTTGAAAAAGACGTTGAAAACTAATCATGATTTTTGGTCAAGAACGCGAGTTTCTGAAGAAAAAGAAGCTGTTACTACTCCCGACCCCTGACTTGTTTTAATCAAAGATACTCGTAGGCGAAAATTGGGATTGATAAACCAAATTTTTTCTTCAGCCATGGCACGATCATATGCCGTTGTTAAGACAAATGTGCCATCTTCAGTAATTTGATATTCACCAATAGAAGGGATAGTTTCTGCATAGCCTTGATCTCGCAGCAATCTTCCGGCTTTGGGATTGTTTGGATCTGGTATGGGAACTAAGATAGTAGTCCCCTCAAAAGTTTCCTCTTTTTCATCCCAATCTGTTTCTCCTTCCCAACTCATGCGAAAAGGATGAGCAGCTAAAGCTGGGTCAATTTTGTATGATTGACACAGAGCAATAACTTCTGGATCTGACTCTTTTAGGGCAATAATATCAATAGTTGAAGTTACTTGTTCAAAGTGCCTGAAAGCCAGATGGTGTGCGCTGCGTTGAGAACGCCAACTTCCTAGGGAAAGTTCAACGAATTTAGTAATATCCATATAGACATTCTCGTTACTAGAAGTCAAGAGGTTAACATTAATTGTGTTCAAACAGTTGGCTCAAGATTCATTAGAAAAACACCAAAATTTTCCTTGGTTATTTTAGTCTTAATAGTTAGTAAAAGTATCGTCTGCTATATCAATTTTTTGTGTAGGAGATTAGAGATTTTAGTTCTCATCTAGTGAGTCCCGCACTGCTCTTCTGGAGAGCATCAGGAGTCATCACAGATAAAATTTGAGCTTGATTTATACTTTCCCCAAAAAAGCCGAAAAATTAGCCAAACTCTTGAGGAAAGTTCTTCTAACTAAAATCTCTAATCTCTGTGATGATTAAGCTACTTCAGTAATGCTGACAATTCTGCCACCAGCACGATGAATCCCTTGAATTTGGGGACTCATACGGTCTCCAGGAACGATATATTCGGTGGTACTAATGCGACGGGGACTGTCAAATTTCGACCCTTTAACCAATATTTTAAAGGTCTTGGCAGTGGCATCTGGGGAGATGCCCAAACGTCCTCCCTTGCCAGGAAGGACAATCTTGCCACCACGATTGCTAGCTACTTCGTCCACTAAGCGCGCTCCTGTAAAGGCACTGTCTACCCCAGCATAGCCCTGATAGAGGGACAGAGTGCGGTTGTAACCCACCTGCTTACTTCCTACTTGGCTTTGCGCCCCTTGATAGTAAGGAACGATATTTTCGCCAAATTTCTGCTGATACTCGTCGCTATCAAGGTAAGAATCGATTTCCGCATTATATCCTTGCTCGATACAAAGGCGAATATGAGAAGACAGTTCCGCTTGGTCTTGGGGAGCGCGTCCCAATAGGTGTTTGAAGTTAAGTTCAACAAAGCGATAGGGAGCGCAGGACTCAAAATAGCGACTACGATAGAAGTCGGACTTGGCCACCTCCCGCACAAATTCTCGGACGGTTAGCGCCCCATTGCCTAGCCGAGATTCAGCACTGACTAAGCGTTCGCTATCCATGACGTGGGGATTGCCTAATACTTGCTTGTACACTCCCCGAATAACGATGGCCACCTCATCAGGATTTCGAGAAGGGAAAAGTTCTAAAGGGGCATCTAAAATTACACTCATGAGCATTCTCCTAACTTAATGATTGGGTTGAAAATTCAGTTAAACCGCAGTAATACTAGAAATGACACCCCCTTGTCGGTGGATGCGCTGGTATTCTTGGGAGAGTTTATCAAAAGGCACTAAATAAACTTTGTTGCTCCGACGGAATTTGGAAATACGGTTGACCTTACCTGGAGAGCTATAGCCAGTCACTTCGATACGGTAAACTTTTCCTTCGGAGCTAGCTCCTACCCCGTGACGAGTACGAGGACTGATGGAAGGATCTTGGAAAGACCAACCTTCTCCAGCACTGCCACTGGAAGGAGGAATCACCGCTAAAGGCGTTTCCTGGATCACATATTTGTTAAGAACAGGTTCTTTTCCTGAGAGACTTCCCTTGAGGTCGCTACTAGAGGCTCCCCGTAACATGGCGAACATATGGGTAAAGCCTACCATCGTCTGTCCAGGTTGGGTCTTATAGCCTCGGTAGTAAGGGACAAAATATTCTCCATAGGCATTCTGATATTCGTCACTGTCGAGGTAGGAATCAATTTCTGCCTCAAATCCTTGGGTATCTAAGATGGTGCTGTGGGCTCTCATCTCTTCCAAACCATCGGGAGTGCGACCGAGAAAATGCTTAAAATTAAGTTCAATGAACCGATAACGAGGGCAAGATTCAAAAAAGCGACTGCGGTAAAGCTCAGATTTAGCCAAGGAGCGTACAAACTCGCGGACACTCAATTCCCCCCGTTTTAATTGGGACTCAGGAATGCTAGCCCGTTCGCTCTCCATCACATAGGCATTGCCCAAAATTTGACGGTAGATAGCGCGGATAACGGTCTCCACTTCTTCTTCTGAACGCCCTGGGATCAGTTCCAACGGCGCTGTCTCTTCAAACAAACCGACTCCTAATTGAGAGGCAGGTCCAAAAACCATTGATTAAGTCTCCTCTTGTTGATATAGATGATTTAGTTCAGTTATATAACTTTTTGTGTCTTGTTTATTTAAATAAATGTAAACACTCATCAAGTCTTCCAATATAGGGTCGATTAGTGAGAAGACTTCACGATAAAATAATTATCAGTATTTTAGGAAACAATAGATATGAACCCAACTCCAGACTCTACACCAGTCATTTTTCAAGGAACTCAAGAGAATGGGAAACAAGTAACTGCAGAAGACTTAGCAGAAATCATTGAACAATTTGAACAATATCGGGAGCGACTACTCTCCGAAACAACGACAACGGCTCAACGAGCTAAACTGCCGAAAAAAACAGCAATGGCTCAAATAGAGCCTGAACTAGCAAAAATTGAGGCAGCACTCCTCACTCTGGCCCAGCAGCAGGCCAATCTCTAGCCTCGAAAAGTTATCGGGTAAGACGGGAGCGTGAAAACTTCTTATTTTCAAATAGGAGATGAAACGCGACACGGCGGTTTTAACCGCCGTCAAAACAAAAAAATAATCAACTTCAAATAACCTTAATAGCTTAGAAAGGTATTGCATCCAACAAAAACATCCCTTTCAATATTGGTCTGGTTTTACCTTTAAAATAAGAGTATCATCTTTTACGTAGGTTTCATGAAGCAAGATGATGGGAATGTTGAACTCAGATGAGAAAAATAAGAATTTGATGAGAATAGAAAAAAATAAGAGATTATGGGTTAGGATTGACGGGAAAATCATGAATAACCTCTCTCGAAATTTATGCGTAAAGATTATCGATTACCCCTCGCCCTGCTGAGTTTGCGGCTAAGCGTTTTTCTGGTTATGTTGATGTGGAATTTAGATAAATTTTTCAATCCTAGTCATACCGCCGCCATTTTTGAGAAATTTTACTTCATAAGCGGACTAAGCCACAATATTTTCTATGGAATTGGCTTGATTCAGCTAATAATTTTGCTGGGATTTGTAACAGGATGGCAAAAAAAATTTACTTATTTACTCGTTCTCATCTTTCATTCGGTTTCGACATTTTCAACATTTAAACAGTATTTTGATCCTTTTAATAACTTACTATTATTTGCTGCTTGGCCTATGTTAGCGGCTTGTTTTTCTCTGTACTTACTTAGAAATTTCGATACCCTTTTGTCTGTAGATGCTCGCTCATTAACGAAGTCAGAAGTATAGTCATTTCAATTTAAAGTAAGACACTTTTATAAATCAAGGTTCAATTGTTAATAATAATTCTTGATCTACTATTTCCAAATAATACGTAAAATCTGATTTGCTGTTTTTTCTATTCTCAAAACTACCTGTAGTTCCTGTACAATCGAAAATCGAAAATCCAAAATATAAAATTAAATCATTGAAGTTTCATTGAATAGCATATCCTCAGATGAAGAAGTACGCCATAATTTTTCTAATTCATTAGCTGGAATTGTCAAATACAAGACATCATTAGGCAGCAAAGAACTATCTAACAAATTCCAACTATGGACTGTTCTTTCTTTTCTTTCGAGATAAATCGGCACAAAATCTCCAGCCATCGCTGCTTCTTTCACTGATTTACCGCAAAAAGGATGTTTCGGAGTAATTAAAGTAGCTAAAGCAACCCATAATAAATCATCGGTGATTCCATTACCCAAAATTCTACCACCTAAAGCAGCAGCAGCAAAAGATGGAGTGGCCAATTCTCCTGGACATAATACGGTTTCAAATTCAAAAACTTCTTGAACAGATTGGGCAAATTGAGCATTTTCAGAGCGCAAAACGATAGAAATTTTCGGAGTAATTGCTTTAGCAGTTAAACCAATTTCTACATTAACCATATCATCGCTTGTTACCACCAAAATTGCTGAAGCTTGCTCAATATTTGCTGTAGTTAAAGTTGTCGCCATTCTTGCATCTTCAACAATTACAGGAACCCCTAAAGAACGCGCTGTATGCAGAAAGCGGTTATTAGGATCAGATTCAATCACTACTACTTCGTGTCCTTGACTAAGCAATTGACGAACAATATGAATACCAATACCCCCTAACCCACAAACAATATAGTGATGACGAATGGGAACTCTTGCTACATCCCAGAACTGCTTCAAACGACTTCCTAAAATAAAGTCATTAAGCAAAGCATAATAAACCCCAATAACTCCTGCCCCAATTACCATCATAATAGCGGTAAAAATTTTGATAGTTCCAGGGGCTTTTTCTGCGACTTGTTCTTGCCCTCCGGCCCCTGTAATCATTCCTACTGAAAAATAAAGGGCATCTACCACCGAAGTATTAAAATTAATAGCAACATAGGTCATGGTTGCTATAAAAATAGTCAATAATAACGAAAGGGTGACTAAAATAACAGGACGGACATAGCGTTGATAACGGCGTAAATTAGCGATCGCTTTGGAGAACTTTTGCCAAGGATAATGACGTTTAGAACGGATAGTTAGTTGAGTTCCTAAAATTAGATGATCCCCTAATTGTAGGGGTTTATTGGCCACAACTGCTGAGACTAAATCTTGTTCTCCGTGGGCAGGCAAATAATAAATTAGCATACGGGAAGGACTATCCCACAATTCGCTTAAATTTAACCCTAACCAAGGATGATTTGCATCAATAATAATTTCTTGAATTGGCCAAGTCTGATTAAATAATTTTAACTGACCAATGGCTCTATTTCCTAAAGCTGCAAAAGAAAAAATCGGGGCAGCCAAGGAAGCTACACTCATGCTAACGTGATCGGGGAGGGTTTGATCGAGACGTTCCCCTAAAGTATGGTTAAATAAGCGATTAATAATGCGAATGTGAGGATTAAGTAATCTAGCCTGGGTTAAAACAGCTAAGTTGACTGCATCATCATGATTAGCGAGAACCAAAGTATGGGCATAATGAATACCTGCCCTAGATAAGGTAACTGGGGAACATAATTCCCCCACAATTAGGTGATCAGGGTGTTCTCCTGGAATAGGGCGATCGCTTATTCCCACCACTGAAGCCCCTTGTCGTCTTAATAAACTAAAAATTTGATGTCCTGTCCGTCCTAAACCACAGACTATGATTTGAGGTTTCATTAAATTGGCAATTTTGATCTAGATTAAAAAATCCATTGACTATTGTTACACATAATTAAAATTTAGATTGGTAGTAATTAACATCTTTGACTGTCTTCAGCTTAAAAAATAATTAAATATAGCATTTTTCGCAATGAGTGAGGTAAACCTAAAATCTAACTCGAAGACTCGGAGACTCCTAAAAACTCTGTACCTTTCGGCTGAGAAGATCACGGCGAAGTCTCACAAGATGAAAACAGCTATATTAAACAAATTTAATTTAAGCAGTGTTTTTTTACTGTTAGAATATTTAGGGCTTTAACTGGTAAAATTTTATTCTAAACAAGCAACAATCTTACTAAATTCATCCTGAGATTTCCTCTTAATCTAGATGACTAATGAAGATTCAATCAAAACTAATTAATTATGCCTAATATTGCCAGCGGAGATACTAACCAAGATTCTACTGTTTTATGGACACAAAGTAATCATCTTGGAATTGTAACTTTTGAATATTCAACTGACTCTAATTTTGCCACAATTCACGGAAGCATCAATCAAACTATAATCGATCCAAATATTCCGGTCAAAGTTTCTCTTAACGGTCTAAAACCAGGTACTCAATATTATTATCGAGTGACTGACTCTAATAATGAAACCAGCAGAGGAACCTTCAAGACTGCTGCTAAAACTGGAAGAAAAAATGGCTTAAAATTTGGAGTTTCTGGGGACTGGCGAGGAGAATTAAGTCCCTATCCAGCTATTGCCAATGCTGATGAAAGTAATCTAGACTTTTTTGTCCTACATGGAGACACAATTTATGCAGATTATCCTTATAATGGGGTTACCTGGAAATTTATTTTAGTTCCTGAACCTATCCAAAATCTAGGGGTTTTATTGGCATCAGATCGCTTTGAAGGATATGCAGCAGAACGAACTGAAATCTTGAAATTCATTGACGACAATAATATTAATAATGTTGTCTTTATTGCGGCTGATGTTCATGGTAACTTAGTTAATAATTTAACCTATCAGTTAGTTCCTGACGGTGAACAAATTGCCACCAATGCCTTTGAAATTACCACCGGACCGGTTGCTTTTGATGCTCCTTTTGGCCCATCTGTTGTTGAGTTAGCCAGTAGTTTAGGACTATTAAATTCCCAAGAAGTTGACTTTTATCATGCCTTACCCACCCAAAAAGCAAAAGATGCTTTTATTCGGAAATTAGGGGATCAACAAATTACAGCTTTTGGCTACGATCCCTTGGGTTTAAATAACAATTTAGCCCCAGCAAATGGCTTAATTAAGGCCAAACTACTCAAAGGAGAATATGTGAACACTCATACCTTTGGTTGGACTGAATTTCAAATTGATAAAAATACTCAAAAATTGACTGTAACTACCTATGGAATTGAGCCATATAAAGCCAATCAAATAGTTGCTAATAGTTTTATTTTAAGTCAAAATCCCGTGATCATCAACCAATTTGAGGTAACCCCCCATCAAAAAACTGAATTATCTATTTCCTTGGGTTTATTGTTTATTTTTGCTATTTGTAGCCTAGGATTTTTAGCTTCAATTATTGTAAAAAATTTCTCCAAAAAATCAAGCCAAACTTGAGTTTATTTCTGATTTTCTCGAGATCTCCAGACTAAAACAGGACACTTGGCAAAACGAATAACTTTTTCGGCCACTGATCCTAGTAAAAAGCGAGTTAACCCTTTATTTCCGTGGGAAGCAATGACAATTAAGTCTATTTGGTGAGATTTTGCATAGTCAATAATAACGGCACTAGCATTACCGACTTTAACTTCAAAATGTAAGTTATTAGACAAAGATTTTGGATAACGTTTTTGAAAAACCTGTTCTACATTCTTTTTACGAGTTTCATTATTAACCTTTTCCCAAATAACTCCAGGTTCTGTGGGTAAAAGGGGAGTGAGAACGTAAATAACATAGATTTGTGCAGAATTTTCTAAAAAACTGATGGTTTCATCCAGTGCCTCTAGAGATATTTCGGAAAAATCAATGGGGACTAAAACGCGATCGCTAATAAATAAACTCATGGTTAAATCAATAAATCAAAAGTGGATATTTTCACGGGGTGACAACAAGCTTAAAATTAAGGCAGGGTGTAGGGTGTAGGGTGTAGGGGGTGGGGGGTGGGTTGTGGAGAGAAATTCTCACGGGGTGACAAGCAGGTTAAAGTCAGGACATGGGGGATAGGGGATAGGGAAGATTCCCCTTTTTATCTGATAGGATTACTAATCTCTATTGCCTATAAAGAAAGATTAACTCATTGTCATCACCAAAAATTTTGACCAATTTATCCCTAACCCCTAACCCCTAAAACCTGACCCCTATCTCAACTTGAGTCTAGTTGTCACCCCGTGAGGGAGAAATTAGAGGACAATTCGCTAATTTTATCCCAACTTTCATCTCTTAAGATAGTTAACTATATTTTATGTCTGACTACTTATAAAATCACAGTTTAGAAAAATTTACCAGTTAAGCCTGTTCTAGGGAA
>DLXW01000150.1:0-13510 GCA_003448685.1 Cyanothece sp. UBA12306 | reverse complement strand
GATGATTTTGATTATTTATAATTTCAAAACCCTCTCCGAAGCTTCCCTGCTATTCTCACCTCACCACCCCATGATGATGTAACGCCGATCATTTTGGGTACTTATTGTGAGAGCGTATTATAATGAAAGTATATCTACTTTATGAATCTAAAGTCTTTTACCCTACAATGGCTTCATGAACTTTCCTGCTAATGCCTCAAAACAAACTTTAACCGAACAATTAATCGCCCTTGAACACAATAAATTCACTGGAAAGTTAGAAATATTATCTTCTATTCAAGAAAGATGGAGCCTATACTTCTTGCGTGGGCGAATGGTTTGGATTTATGGGGGATGTCATCCCTATCGTTCTTGGCAGAGATCTTTAAAAAAATATAGTTTATTAGGACAAGTTAATAGTGAACTTATTACTAAATCAGAACAATTTGAGTGTTGGAATTATTATATTTTAACTATTTTAATTAATCAAAATATAAGCAATAGGGAACCAATAAAAAAATTAATTTTTAGTAACGCTGTCGAAATTTTTTTTGATATTATTCAACAAGATCATCAAAACAATAATCAGTATATATGGCAGAGTAAATCAGCTGATTTTCTTTTAAAATCAGGACTACAAGTTCCTATTACTTTTATAGACTTCAAAGAATGCTCTCGAAGGGCAAAAGAAGCTTTGTCTAATTGGAGTCAAAAGGGACTGCAATCATGGTCTCCTAATCTTTCTCCACGAGTTATTGATCCTAAAAAATTGGCTCAAGAAGTTTCTAAAATAGTCTATACAAACTTTATCCAAGTATTAGATAAGCAACATAGTCTACGGGATTTGTCAGTTCAGATGAATCAGAATCTATTAAAGTTCAGTTATTCCTTAAGTATTTATGTTCATAAGGGATTATTAGAATTTGTAGAGATTCCTGATTTATCGGCTAAAAATCTTCCTTTAACTCCTGTAAATGCCTTATCCAACAATCAACAATATCAGAGTAAAAATCAACTTCTGATTGCTGGTATTGATGACAGTCCCCAAGTTGGTCACATGATGAAATATATCTTGAACAAAGCTGGTTATAATTTTCTGGGAATTGACAATGCCTTAGAAGCTATTCCTCAACTAATTACCCATCAACCAAATTTGATTTTTCTCGATATTGGAATGCCTCTGATGAATGGCTATGAACTTTGCACTAAAATTCGCCAAACTTCTAAATTGAAAGATATTCCTATAGTAATCTTGACCAGTAACGATGCTATGATTGACCGTGTTCAAGCTAAATCATCGGGTGCTTCTGATTTTTTGAATAAACCGATCAAAACTGAGGAAATTTTAAAAGTAGTACAAAAGTTTTTGTAAAATTCTTCTAGATTGATTAAATATGGAAACAAAGTATTGTAGGATCAAATAGTGAGGAGGAAATTATCTCAAGCTTTGTAATTGCAGATGAACCCAGAAAAATTTTTATCAAGGGGGTCTGGTGAAACACGGCAAAAATTTTTACAATTTCAACTAGGAACTGGTATCAATGGTTTGCTTGAAGCCAAGATAGCCAAGGAAATTATTACCATTCCTGCTAAGGAAATTTTGCCTGTTCCTGAAATGCCTAATTGGGTGATTGGTATTTTTGCTTATCGAAGCGAGATGCTCTGGATCATCGACTTAAAACAACTTTTAGGGTACCAGCAAATATCTTCCCTATTAACTTTAGATTCTCAGGTTAATGACTTATCTTTAATGGCTATAGTTGCTTCTTTTGAAAATCAAAGCTTGGGATTAGTTGTACCTAACGTTCAAGGGATTGTTGAGCATGATTTACAAGAAATACAATCCCCATCATCGGAGTTGTTTTCTCAAGAAATGATTCAATTTATTGAGGGACATTTCCCTTGTAAAGAACAGGAAATAACCATGCTATTAAATCCTAGAACTATTTTTTATAATGAAACAAATAATGGCATAAAATCACAATTCAACAGTTCTGAAAATAGTGAAACACAGAGTTTTTTGCTTTGAATGTATGGAATTAAATAAGCTTAAAAGAGGCAATGTCAATGGATTTAGAACAAACAAAACCAAAAGCAATAGACCAAATGAATCGAATAGATGATACACAAAAGTTGGAGCAAATAACCGATGCAGTAATGGCAATTAAAGAAAAATTGTCAGAAGCAGGAACCTTAGAAGATTCCCAGCTTAAACAACATTTAGAAATCCTAGAAAATTTGACTAATGAAATTCCAGAAATGGGAAGGGAGTTGTTTAAAATAGAGCGCGATCGCATCGGTCAAATGTGTAACGCTTTGCGTAAATCTAATAATATTGATAGCCTCCTGAAAAACACAGTCAAAAGTATTCAAGAAAGCTGTGGTATTAGCCGTGTCTTAATTTATAGTTTTGACAATGAAATCTCTGGCAAGGTAATCGCTGAATCAGTGGATCATCAATGGACTCCCGCAGTAGAAGAAACCCTACCAGTGCTGATTTTTGGAGAACCCAAGGCTGGGGATTATTTAGCACAAGGTCATGGAGTAATTATCAAAGATATAGATCAAGATAATTTAACCCCATATCAGCTACAACTATTAAATAAATTCCAGGTTAAAACCAGTATAGCCTTACCGATTATTTTAGAAGGAGAAATTTGGGGTTTATTGGTGGCGCAACAGTGCGAAAAAGTCCAAGAATGGCAAGAAACAGACATTAGTTTATTGCATCATATCACCATAGAATTGACCCTAGAACTACAACCAAAAGAATTACGAAGACAATTAGAAGAACAAATAGAAAGAGAAAGCTTATTAGCTAAAACTGTTCAAAAAATTCAACAAGCTAGAGACTTAGATGAGATTTTTCGGACGACAACGATCGAAGTTCGTCAACTCCTGAAGACAGATCGGGCGATCATTTATCAGTTTAACCCCGATTGGTCAGGACAAGTGGTAGCGGAGTCTGTGGGGAGTGGTTGGGTATCTTTATTAATTGAACAAGATCATGATTCTGTGTTAAGTGGAGATCGCGTTGCTACCGAACGTTGTATCCTGAGGAAATGGTCCAAAGGAGATCTTCTCGAACCCGATACCTATATGCAGGAAACCCAAGGGGGAAGGTATCTACGGGGACAAAAAGTAACAGTGGTGGATGATGTTTATACTATGAATTTTCCTAATTGTTACATAAATTCTTTGGAAAAATATCAAGCAAAATCTTATATTATTGCCCCAATTTTTCAAGACGAAAAATTAAGGGGTTTATTGGGATGTTATGAAAATACAAGCCCGAGAAAGTGGCAAGAACTAGAAAGCAAACTAATGATTGAAATGGCTGATCAGTTATCAATTGCAATTAAACAAGCTAAATATATTGAAGATCTTCATAGCCAAAGTCAACAACAAAAAGAAGCAACACAAAGAGAAAAAACCAAAGGAATTATTATTAAAAAGATTCGTCAAACTCAGAATATTGATACTATTTTTAAAGTCACTGTTCAAGAATTGCGGCGTGTCCTTAATGCAGACAGAATCTTGATTTATCAGTTTAACCCAGATTGGACAGGACAAGTAGTAGCCGAATCGGTGGGTAGCGGTTGGGTGTCTGTTTTAATTGAACAAGAAACAGAAGAAATATTGAAGAGCGATCGCACCCAAAATGAACGCTGTATCCTCAGAAAATTGTCTAAAGGGGATATTCTGCCAGAAGATACTTATATGCAAGAAAATCAAGGCCGAAGATATCTTGATCGCAAATCAGCAACCATTATTAATGATATCTATAACGCTGATTTTCCGGCCTGTTATATAGAATCCTTGGAAAAATATCAAGCCAAAGCTTATATAATCGTTCCCATCTTCCAAGAAGGAAAAGTGTGGGGTATACTCGGATGTTATCAAAATACAGGCCCTCGGACTTGGCAAGACTTAGAGGGTAATTTGATGATGGAAGTGGCCGATCAATTGGGAGTTGCTATTAAACAAGCGCGATATGTAGAAGAACTCAAAAAACAAACCAAAGAACAGGAAAAAGCCACCCAAAGAGAGAAAGTTAAAGGACTTCTCATCCAAAAGATTCGCCATTCCCAGGACATGGATGTCATCTTTAAAGTGACAGTCCAAGAAATCCGTAAACTCCTCAAAAGCGATCGCACCATTATCTATCAATTTAACCGAGATTGGTCAGGACAAGTGGTAGCTGAGTCCGTGGGGAGTGGTTGGGTATCGCTGTTAATAGAACAAACCAACGACAAAGTATTAAGGGGCGATCGCATTGCCACCGAACGTTGTCTCCTGAGGAAATGGTCCCAAGGAGATTTACTCGAAACCGATACCTATATCCAACAGACTCAAGGAGCAAAGTATCGACAGGGAAAAACCATGACAGTGGTAGATGATATTTATGCCATGGACTTTCCCGAATGTTATATTGATGCCTTAGAAAAATATCAAGCTAAAGCCTATATTATCGCCCCGATTTTCCAAGGAAGTAAACTTTGGGGATTACTCGGATGTTATCAGAATACAGGGCCACGCCATTGGCAAGACTCAGAAATTGAACTAATTAGTCAAATTAGTTCCCCCTTGGGGATGGCCATTCAGCAAGGGGAATTTGTGGCTAAATTACAGAACCAAAGTCAACAAGCTAAAGCTACTAATAAAATTATCAATCAAATCCGTAAATTCCTTGATTTAAGCGAAGTTTTTCGCATCACCACCCAAGAAATTCGTACCTTATTAGAAGCAGATCGCACCGTAGTCTATCACTTTAAACCCGATTGGAGTGGGGAAGTTATTGCCGAATCTGTTAATCCCCAGTGGATATCGGTGATGGAGATGCAGCACAATGATCAGCAACTGTATCGCATTACCACCGAGAATGAAAGATGTACCCTCAAAAAATTCTCCAACACTGACACCACCTTTGACGTAGATAGCTATATCCAAGAAACCAAAGGAGGAGGCTATAGTCAAGGCAAAAGAGTCACCGTAGTTCATGATATCTATAAGGCGGGATTTACCCCTTGCTATCTCGAATTTTTGGAGAAATACCAAGCTAAAGCTTACATTATCGTTCCCATTTTCCGTAATGATGAACTATGGGGATTATTAGCAGTTTATCAAAATAGCAATCCCAGAACTTGGAAAGATTCAGAAATTGAATTAATGCTCAAAATTGCCCCCCAATTGAGTATTGCTGTACAACAGGCCCAATATATCCAACAATTGCAAGATCAATCCCAAGAACTAGAGACCGTAGCCAAAAGGGAACGGGGACTGGCTAAATTAGCCGACAGACTGCGGGGAAACCGTTCTCTTGGTTCTATCTTAGAAATCGCCACCCGAGACGCGAGAAAGCTTTTAGACATTGAGCGAGTGGCCATTTGTAGCCTCACAGAAACCGGAGAAGGTAAGTTTTTGGCCGAGTCTGCTAGCGGGCGTACCATGAAATCCATGGCGGAGACAACTATTACACGCAATAGTTATCTGCAACACCTCGAACAGGGTAGTTATCAAGATAATGATTGTGCCGTAGTCCCTGATATTTATCAAGAAGGACTAGAAGACATTTATCTCGAACAATTAGAACAATTCGAGATTAAAGCTTATACTGCTGTTCCTATTTTCGTCGGTAAGAAACTTTGGGGACTAATCGTTGCTTACACCCATTCCCAACCCCATCATTGGGATGAGGCCCAAATAACAATCCTCAAGCAGATTAGCCAACAAATTGGCTCCATAGTCCAAGAAATCGCCTATCTCAAACAAGTACGAACCCAGTCCGAGAATTTAGCCAAAGCTGCCGAACGGGAAACCAACTTTATCCGATTATTGGCGAAAATTAACCAAAAAATCATTGAACAAAGTCAAGAACAACTACGTTTAGATAGTTTATTCCGCACCAGTTGCCAAGAACTGCGTAAAATCCTCAAAACCGATCGCGTAGCAGTTTTACATTTTAATATTGATTGGAGCGGAGAATTCATCGCCGAAGATGTGGGTAGTGGTTACCTAAAATTAGTGGGAACAGAACAGGCTCAATTGCGAGATCCCGATATTCAAGAAAACCGTGGGGGACGCTATCGCAATAATAATAACTTAGTGGTAGAGAACATTGAAAAAGCAGACTTATCCGCCATTGAGCTGGAATTTCTCGAAGAACTAGGGGCAAAAGCTTGTTTAATCAGCCCTATTTTTAAAGGAGAGCAACTATGGGGATTATTGGCTACCTACCAAAACGATCGCACTCGGACTTGGGAAGAGGGAGAAATCAACCTCTTGGTACAAGCTAGTGTGCAATTAGGAGTAGCTATTCAGCAACGGGAATACTTCAAAAAAGTCGAGGATCAATCCCAACAACTAGCAGAAACCGCCCAAAGGGAAAAAGCAGCCAAAGAACGAATTCAAAAACGAGTCATTGACTTACTCAGTAGCGTTCAACCCGCAGCTACCGGAAATTTAACCGTCCGCGCTGAAGTTACCGAAGATGCGGTGGGAACCATTGCTGATGCCTATAATTGCACCATTGATGCTTTACGCGAAATTGTCACCCAAGTGCAAAAAGCCGCTAAACAGGTAGTAGAAACTACCGGAGATAGCACTACATCCATTGAAGGATTAGCTACCCAAGCGCAACAACAATTTGAGGAATTGAACCAAGCATTAGCTAAAATTCAAGAAATGGTCCAGGCTACCGAGTCTACCACAGAAAATGCCCAACAAGTGGGAGTGGCAGTTGAACAGGCTAATCAAACCCTACAGGTGGGCGATCGCGCTATGAATAAAACCGTAGACAGCATTTTGGGTATTCGTCAAACTGTGGCCGAAACCAGTAAGCGGGTTCAACGACTACGGGAGTCTTCCCAGAAAATTTCTAAGGTAGTCAGTTTGATTAATGATTTTGCTAAACAAACCAATTTATTAGCTTTGAATGCTGCCCTAGAAGCCACTCGCGCCGGAGAATATGGTAAAGGGTTCGCCGTTGTCGCTGATGAAGTACGCAACCTCTCCCATCAGTCAGCAGAAGCAACCACCGAAATTGAAAAATTAGTCCTCGAAATTCAGAATGAAACTCAAGAGGTTGCCGCAGCAATGGATACGGGAATTAATCAGGTTGCTGAAGGGACTAACCTAGTTAATGAAACCAGGGAAAATCTCAATGAATTGGCAACAGCGACAGTCCAAATTACCCAACTGGTGGAGGGGATAACCCAAGCAACTAATGTACAAACTCAACAAGCAGAAGCAGTAACAGAAGTGATGACAGAAGTGGCTGCGATCGCTAATGATACTTCTAGTGATTCTCTCAAAATTTCTGCATCTTTTAAAGAACTTTTGGCTATGGCACAAGAATTACAAGCTAGTGCTGGCCAATTTAAAGTTAATTAGAATTTAGAATTTAGAATGAAGAATTTAGAATTTAGAATGAAGAATTTAGAATTTAGAATGAATCATCTAAATCAGGGCAACTACGAAGAAACACAAACCTAATTCATAATTCATAATTATTATGATTAACGATTCCGATATTTATCAACAAGCTTATCAGTATTTTCTCGATGAAATCCCAGGACTTCTTGAGACAATAGAGCAAGAATTATTAGCCTTGACTAAATCTGATAGTCAACGCTCATTAATAGTTAATGAATTAATGAGAGCAACCCATACTCTTAAAGGAGGTGCTGCTAATGTAGGATTAGAAATTATCGAAACAATTGCCCATTCCTTAGAAGATATTTTAAAGGCACTCTATCACCCAGAATTAATTATTGATTCAGCAATTCAAAACTTACTTTTTGAAAGTTATGAATGTCTGAGATTGCCTCTGATGGCTCAATTGACTGAAGCAACTATAAATGATCAAGAAATTTTAGAGAGATCGCAAAATGTTTTCGCTAAACTACACCATAAACTAGATAATTATTTGCAAGATCAAAATGCTTTTCCTTCCTCAGAAGAACTCGGTATTGATGTTATTCAAGCCTTCTTTAATGATGTAGTTCCACAACGATTGCAAACCATTACTGATGTTTTACAACAGGCAGAAGAGCAGCAAATTATTGATATTGTAGAAACACAACTTGAAGTTTTTTTAAGCTTAGGAGAATCATTAAATTTACCTGGATTTCAAAAAATTTCTCAAATAACTATAGAAGCTCTTAATAAACATCCCGAAGCAGCTAAACTAATTACTCAAACAGCTTTAGAAGATTTTCAAAAAGCACAACAACAGATTTTAGAAGGCGATCGCACTATTGGAGGAGAACCATCTGATACATTATTAAAATTAGCCCACGGGGAAGAAATCAATCAGCATAAAGTTCAAGAAAGTATTGATGAATTATTAGTAGAAAAAAAAGTAATTGGTCAAAAAATACTAACAAATACTCATGCTTCAGCAGATAATTTATACGATAAATTTTCCTATAATGTCAAAAAGAATAAAAGTTTTATCAATCAAAATGTAAGGGTAAAGCTAGAAGGTTTAGAGAAATTAAATCATATTGTTGGCGAACTTGTTATTAGTCAAAATAAAACGGCAATAAAAGAGCAAAAAATACAAGCATCAATTGAAGAATTAATCAACGATCTTTATCATAACCAGCAAGCTTTTTATCAATTAAATGATTTTGTTGATGGATTATTAATTTTGAGTGAATATAGTCAAAGTTATCAAAATCAATCTTTGTCTAGAGGAGCTTCAAATGTTAGTTTAGATCTTACTAAGTCATCATTAAAATCACATTATAATAATTGGCTTAAATCTGATGCCTATGTTCAATTATCCGAGAAAATAAAAAAATCTTTAGAATTAATTACTCGCTCTACTAGCACCGCAGAAAGTTTAAAAAATCTAACAAAAGAATCAAACCAAACCTTTAAAAAACAACAACGTATTTTGTCCACTATGAGAGATGAATTAATCGAAACCAGAATGTCACCCTTAGGCAATCTTTTTAGTCGTTTTTCAGGTCTAATAGAACAGTTGTCAACTACACACAATAAATCGGTAGAATTGAAACTAAAGGGTCAGCATATTTTAGTAGATAAAGCTATTGAGCAAAATCTTTACGATCCCCTACTTCATCTAGTCCGAAACGCCTTTGATCACGGAATTGAACCACCAGAAATTCGTCAACAATTAGGGAAATCAGCAACAGGATTGATTGAAATTTGTGCTTATCATCAAGGAAGTCGAACTATTATTGAAGTGCGAGACGATGGTCAAGGATTAAACTTTCAAAATATTAAAGATCGGGCTATTAAACTTAATTTAATTACCCCAGAAGAAATAGAGACTATTTCTGATGCTCAATTGCTCGAATTTTTGTTTGAACCTGGATTTTCTACCTCGTCCCAAGTTAATGAAATTTCAGGTAGGGGAGTAGGATTAGATGTTGTTCGTTCTCAATTACAAACATTAAAAGGAAAAATTGCCATCGAATCTCGGCAAAATCAAGGGACTACATTTTCTCTACAAATTCCCCTTACCTTAAGTATTGCTAAGTTAATGGTTTGTCAAGCCGGAGAAATTGTTTATTCTTTATTACCTGATGTAATTGAAAAAATTATTCTACCCCAATCAAAAGACATTAAAATTTTTAAAGGACGTAAAGTTTTATATTGGCAAACTGAAACAGATAGTTATAATGTTCCACTTCGTAAGTTATCGGAGTTAATTAACTATCGAAGAAATTCCCCTAACCAAAGTTCAAAATTAAGCACAGACAACCAACCATTTATTAGTCCTATTTTATTACTTCGTCATCATCAAGGATTTTTGGGTTTAGAAGTTGATCAAGTATTAGGAGAACAAGAATTAGTCATTAGACCTCTAGGAACAGCCTTAAATCCACCTAATTATGTTTATGGTTGCAGTATTTTAAGTGATAACCGCTTGAGTTTAGTTATTGATGGTGGGACATTAGTTAATCAAACCCAGATTCAAACCCCAGAGTCTAGTGTAAGTTCTCCACAACTTAGGGATAAATCTCAGGATAACTTGTTACCTAATTCTTGGCAAAATTCCCATGTTTTATTGGTAGTAGATGATTCCCTAAGTTTACGACAAACTATCACCTTAACTTTGCAAAAAGTTGGCTATCGTGTACTACAAGCAGGGGATGGACTTGAAGCTTTAGAAGAGTTAGAAAGACTCAAAGGAATTAACTTAGTGGTTTGTGATTTAGATATGCCTCGGATGAATGGTTTTGAATTTTTAAAAGCAGTCCGTCAACACCCAGAGTTATCCCATTTACCTGTAATTACTTTAACTTCCCACGATAGTGAACCCTATCGACAATTAGCCAAACAATTAGGGACAACTGCTTACCTAACCAAACCCTATACCCAAGAGGAATTACTGAAAACTGTTATAGCATTAGTCAGTGATAATTAGGATTTGCTGAATAATAATAATTTTAAATTTTCCGTAGATACGAGGACATTAAAAAGTCAAATAGAAAAAGTTAGGAAACGGTTTGAGGTTCCTAATGTAGTGTGGATAACAGATAGAGGGATCTTAACGTCTTCAAATATTAAAGAGTTAGTGAAACCCGTAGAAGGACTAGATTATATCAGTGGTTTGACTAAGGCAAATATTAGAAAATTAGCAGAAGTATAAGCAATTCAATTAGGATTATTTGATGAGGTAAATCTTGTAGAGTTTGAGAGTGAAGATTACCCAGAGGAAAGACTAATTGATTGTCGAAATCCTTTGATAGCTGCTAAGAATCAAAAACAAAGAGAGGCATTATTACAAATAGCAGAAGAACAATTTGAGTTGATTATTAAAGCCACAAAAAGAGAAAAAAGAGCCTTGAAAGGAAGGGTTAATATTCTATCCCGCAAACCTAACTGACGACAATATTTTCTCTGGGATGCGATCGCTTCGCTCAATAGATTTTCTAATTGCCCTGCGGTGCAGCCGCACTCGCCCTTGGCGAGACCGCTTTATCTTCCATCATGGGACGTTGTTGCCGTTTGGCATGGTCACGGTTTGTTTTTCGACTAATTGAAAGCTAATCAGGGTTTATCCTTTCTATTTTAGGACAAAGTTAGTCTTTCCTTTCCCATCCGCCCCCAATCACTTTTTAACTTCTCTTGACATCTGCTTGACTTTCTTAAGTTGTCACGAATGACATCGATAGCTAATTCATGATGAAGTAACCAAACGAAAACCAACGTGAGTAGTTCCGGTATCCGGTGCTTGGGACTCTCTAGCTGCCGGTCGATAACGACTACAATAATTTTTAGCACAGAGGTAAGATCCCCCTTTGATCACGTGCAATGCCCCTTCACTGGGTTTTGTCGGGTCAAAACTGGCGTTTTTAGTCGGCCCTGTGGGGTTAAGACTATGTTCTTTCCCCGAATGGCCAACACTATACCAGTCTGAGGTTAATTCCCAGACATTGCCCGTCATATCATACAACCCATAGCCATTGGGAGGAAAGGATTCTACGGGGGCGGTTCCTAAGTGGCCATCTTTTTTGGTATTGAGGAAAGGAAAAATACCTTGCCATGTATTGGCTTTTTTGGCGGAATATTGATTTCCCCAACTGAACTCTTGATCTTTGAGTCCCCCTCGCCCTGCATATTCCCATTGTGCCTCTGTGGGAAGGGTAAAACCCTTCCAGTTGGCATAAGCAAGGGCATCATCATAAGCAATGTGGACCACAGGATAGTTGTCTTTGCCTTTGATATTACTATCGGGTCCGTATGGATGTTGCCAGTTTGCCCCCACAGTCCAATGCCACCAACTTAAATAGGCCACCTGTTGAATACCTTCTGAGGGAGGTTGAAAGACGAGAGAACCGGGTTGGCGTTGTTCTTCGCTTAAAGTAGGAAACTGTTCTTTTGAGAGAGGACGTTCGGCGATAGTTTTGTAACCAGTTGTTTCGACAAACTGACGAAACTCTGCGTTAGTAATTTCGTGGCGATCGATGCAAAAACTATCTACACTAACATCAGTCGCAGACTTTTCTGATTCATAGTTGGTATCTGAACCAATATTAAAGGTTCCGCCAGGGATAAATACCATGCCTTCTGGACAACTATTATCTGTAGAAGCTGCTTGTGTTTGGCTGGCAAAAGGAAAAATAAAAGAGATTGTTAGTAAACAGACAATGAGTAATTTTAAGCAAAAAGTTTTCATAAGCGGTGCAAAATTTCAATAATACAAAGTCTTAAGTTGATTAGTTGTAAGGTGGGCATTGCCCACCCTAATGATTAAAATTTAGTTACACATTGGAGGTGTTCTTGATGGGTCATCTTCAAAAATGGTTTTGAAATCGTCTTTCATACTAGCCACAATCCAATTATCATTATCTTGGGCGTAGTCAAGATGATAAGAGGTTTTTCTAGAAGTCAAAAACCTATGCCAAACTAGGCATACCTTGACATAAATGTCTAGTATTCTTCAATCACCTTAATCAGTCAATGGTTGACCAAAGTTTAAATTGAGTGCTAAGATGATGAGAATTGTGGCGGATACTTAGTAGATTCATCTTTTCTCAAATAAGCGAAAACCAAGCTTGAGATTGTATAAGGGAAGAAACTACAAATAAGTTCTAGACAACCGTTACTTTTCTCTAAAAACAACAAAAATTTGTTTAAAAATGCCGATGGCTTATCGGTTTACGCCTGTGGACTAGAAGAGGCCGACCTCCTAGGGCGAAGCAGGAATTGAACAGCACTCCTGTCAAGGAATGCGTAGGTTTCATGAAGCAGAACCGCAAGAAAACATGAGATAGTTTTTCTATTGATAGCTGGAAAAGTCATGGTTAATGAAAATTTGTTGACAATAGGTGCAATGGTTGTGAAGAGAACCAGGAGAATCTATGCTTCAAGATCCTCCCAAATTCTAGTTTTGTCTACACCGTAGTGTAGCTAGGCAATTAACAGTGAGTATTGACATACTCCACGCCGTAAACGGACGTGGATTCTTCTAGCATCACTGCTTAGAATTTCTGGCTCAACGAGTCCACTTGAATTAGATCTCTTGCAAAATCCAACCCAGAGGTGGTTCTCTCCTCAGACTTTCGCTCCATTACAGAAGCCTGTTTTCGCGTGCCCCACGATACAGTTCAAAACCTCTAAAATGCTTGGTTTCTCTGGTACTTGGTGCTTAGAATTTTTACCTATAGGAGCATTCCCCTATAGAACCCCATAACTCTAGTTTTCAAGGTGCGTTCATCCTTCGATGACTGGGTTTTTAAAGCGGTTGCTTACCCTGCCCGCTATCCTTAACATCATACACCATATAAAGCCGTCCTAAAAGGGACGGGGCTTTAAACCCAATTTTTCGGTAAACTAAATTTATGATTTAGTCTGCACCGTTATCAACTAAGTCTTTGAGGATCTTTCTTAACCCTGTAATAAAGGGAAACTCCTCTTGTAGACGGTCGATTGTTACTTGTTGTACTACCCCATCTACTATCTGATTAATGGTAAAAGAAGCAGGTTTTTGGCGAGGGGGATAGTTAACAAAGCTTTGGAGAAACCCTCCAACCCACATTCCGCACTTCTT
>DLXW01000041.1:8460-21760 GCA_003448685.1 Cyanothece sp. UBA12306 | reverse complement strand
CTCTTCATTCCTTCCCAAATTATCTAACGCTATCCCTCGAAGATACCAAGCAGCATCATCATCTGGTTTAATTGCTAATGCTTTGTCGAAAGAAGCGATCGCCTCTTCATAATTACCATTAGCAGCATACAATAATCCGATTTCTAACCATAAATCCACTTTTCTTGCTTCAGTTTGCCAAAGTTCATCAATTAACTCAGTGATTTCAATAATTTTCTGATATCTTAATTCTGGTTTCCAAGACAAGTATTGATTATAATTTCCTTCATTAATAATACGAAGTGATGCTTGTTCTAGTAGTTCCCGATCCATTGGTATTTCAAACACACCCGATCGCCAATCAAAAAAATCTGGTGAACGTCGAACAAAAAAGCGATAAGCAAAGGGAGACAGGAAAAAAACCAAAGCAAAAGGAAAAGATTTTTTAAAGCGATCGCGTTGTAAATTAAGATGACTTAATAAAGGAGGAAGGGATTTTAAATCAAGATTATAGTAACCTCCCCTTCCCCCATAATCTATAGTAGAATCTCCCCCATATTCTGTCCCAGACTTCACATAAGGATCGAGAGATTTTTCAATCCCAGAAATCAGTAAAATATCAACGGGATTTTTCTCTTGTACTTCCTTAATTTTATTATATAGCTGCGGTACTTCTTCCGTTAATACCAAACTTTCAATCTTTTTAGAACTGGCAAAATCTTGATTTATTTTCCTAGTGATTTCTTGTGCTTGAGAAGGATTACAGACAACAAAATATAAGCCAAAACCTTTCTTTCTTTGGAGAGAACGTTTCAATGCTTGATAAATTTCTTTAGCTTCCGTTGTCTTGAGAGATTGCATCTTTAAACTGCTGAATATTTTCTATTAAAGGGTGAACATCATGCCATACTTGTAAATCATCAGGATCTCGATATTCCAAGATACAACGACTATATAATAACTGTCGATATTCGTCTTTATTAATAATCTTTTTCCGTTTAAATACCTCCACTAATTTAGGCCAATCTTCATGGTTAACTTGCTGTTCATAGGTATTACGAGAAGTAGCGATCGCCTTATTAATAGCATTTCTTGTAATAGGAAAAGTCTCAATCCAATCCATCGCACTTTGGACTAATAGCATAATTTCCCTAGCATGACCCCCCGTCATTGAACATAGTAAATCAATACTTTCTGGCGAATCAAATAAATCATTAATTGTTATATTGATCGGCTGATTAATATTAGGATTATTGGCAATAAATGAAGCTACTACAAAATTAATACGCTGTTCAATAACCTTTTTAATTCTCTCAATTCCTTTTGGATCTCGATTTCCCTTTTTATCCCGAACCATAATCATCGGTAAAACTTCCGTATCTCCATAACGTTCTCGAAGAATAGCAGAACGATTAGAATAAACTAAGGAGATAGGAACAGTGTAAATAACATGACAAATTAAACTTTTCAACTGACTGCTACAATCAATAAAAATTTCCTCATGATTACTACTTCCATCTTGATTCCTTACGGTAGGTATGCGATCTAAATTATCAGCAATTATTACTAATTTTGTTTGATTATTTATTTTTAATTTATCTTTTATTTGAGCAATAAACTGATTGATAATTTTCGCAAAAGATACTTGATTAGACTCAATTTGCTTACGAATTTCTTGACGTTTACTAGGAACAACTTGTAAGGTAGATGTAATCTTAGCAAAAGGAGACATCTGATGTTCAATTCCTATTTCTTGTAATTCTAATTCACTTGATCCTAAATCCAAAATTTCCTTAAACTTTTCCCCAATCCATTTATACAAAAAATTTGCTTCTTCTTGTTCATTTAACTCTTCAACAAGATGGCGAGTACAAGCTAATAAAATATCAGGATAACCCACATCTCCCAAATCCAAATCTTCATCAGCTTCAAAATAAACAACTCGACACCCTTCCTTTTTTAAATAATACTCTAACCGCAAGATTTCCGTTGACTTTCCCCCACCTCGATGTCCCGTATATAGCTGATAAGTTGGTTTATTAGATCTAATAATTTTTCGTCCCAATTCCCTGATAATATCGTCATTTCCCCGCACCGAACTACAATCTACATAAACAGGATCATTAGCAGGAAGAGGACGATCAGGAGAAAACTGATTATAAATATCGCTCAAAAATTCTGAATCTTTAATTATCGAGTTTTTATCCATTTTTAGTCTAATTCTTTTTTCAATAATAATCGATAAACAGATTGACCTTTATTAAAAGTAGCAATTTCTCTTTCTGTAGCAATAGGAAAAGGATTTTCCGACAACCAATCTTCTGAATGTTGTTTCTCAAAACAAGAATTATCTAAAAAGCGATCGCCCATTTCTTTCGCAACTTCCTCGATATCAGACTGTAAAAAAACCATTCCTCCTGCTACCAAATATTGAGCTAAACTATTAACTAATTCTGGTTGAACCACTCGTCGTTTTAGATGGCGATGTTTAAACCAAGGATCAGGAAATTGAATAGTAGTCCATCGTAGAACATCAGAAGGTAAAGAATCAAGCAAATTAGCCACAAATAGGTTAATATTGCAAAAGAAAAAATGAAGATTATTTAGTTCCAAGCGATCGCAATTTTCATTAGCTTCGATCACTAAAGGTTCCCGAATTTCAATACCTAAAAAATTAATTTCAGGAAACAAAGGAGCCATATTTAATAAAAACTTACCCCTCCCACAACCAATATCTAAATGAAGGGGTTGAGTAACATTGCTATAGACTTGGTTCCAATCAGGTAGTACAATAGGTTGGTTATATTTATGACTTAATGGATTAACGTGCTGACGAACACGAACTCGCGCCAAGATTATTTCCTCCTGTAAGAATTATTCAACTCAAAAGTCTCTAAGTAAAACCTTTGATCGAATCAGAGGTTTTAAACCCAAAAACCTATTTTAATTGTACATTGTTTGATCTATCCTCAAAAACAAAACCCCATTGAGCATATTATTATGAAATTTCGCTTTGCAATTATTAGTGATCCCCATGTAGCAGTTTCCCAAACCATAGATTACAATGCTACTCGTTTTTCCGTAGTAGAAGCTAGTATTTTAGCTTTAGAAAAAGTTTTTAGCCATCTAGAACAGTTAGAGATCGATTTTCTCCTACTACCAGGAGACTTAACCCAAGATGGAGAACTCGATAACCATTCCTGGTTACAGCAGCGTTTAGGAAAATTACCATTTCCAGCTTATGTCGTTCCTGGGAACCATGATGTCCCCAATTTAGATCCCACAAACGGAAGAATTGGCTTCAACCAGTTTCCTCATTATTATCATCATCACGGTTATAGCCAGCCTAACCAACTATATTATACCCATGAAATTTTACCAGGAGTACAACTAATTGGCTTAAATTCCAATCAATTTAATCAACAAGGAAAACAATTAGGATGCTTAGACTCCGAACAATTAACCTGGTTAGAAAACTTACTTCCTCAACTAAAAGAGCAATTAATTTTAGTCATGGTTCACCATAATGTGATTGAACATTTACCAGGACAAGCTAACCATGAACTAGGAAAACGCTATATGCTTGATAATGCAAACCTATTATTGAGAATGTTAACAAATGCTGGTTGTCAGCTAATTTTCACCGGACATTTGCACGTTCAAGACGTAGCTTATTCTAACAATATCTATGAAATTACTACAGGATCTTTGGTCAGTTATCCCCACCCTTATCGAATTATAGACATAGAACGTCAACCCCATGGTAATATCAACCTTAATCTTAACTCCTATCGGGTTAATCAAGTTGAAGGTTGGGATAATTTAGCTGAAATTTCTCGTCAAAGAATCGGCGATCGCTCTTTTGGCTTTATGATGAAATTATTAACCTCATCACCGTTAGATATATCCCCAGCAGAAGCAGAGAAATTAGTCCCTGATTTGCGTTATTTTTGGGCAGATATAGCTCATGGGGATAATTTATTTGATTTTCCTCATTTTTCTGCTTCGATCCGCTCTTATTTTGAAAAATTTGGGGCAATTAAACCCGATGGAACCCCCCATCTAATTGATAATCGTACTACACTTTACCTATAGATAACCTGCTACTTAACCTAAATAACTCCTTATGTCAAGTTTTGCTTAACTACAATTTATGAATTAATGTTAAGCTATTTAATAATATAGAGTTGATTTCAATAGGTAAAACTTGTTTAATACATCTGAACTAACGATTAGCTTCAAACAAAAAGAACTTAATATCGAAGATTTATGGGGACTATTCCAGAGATATGGACGACTTGGGCAAAAAACCATATTTAATCGGTTTTATACAAGGATAGATCAAGCTTTCATCCTTTGGGGAATGATTACAGCCATCATCTTTATAACAGCGCATTTTTTCCCTATAAGCTGGCATTTTCAGGCGATATTATGGTCAATTATCACTATCATAGGAAGTATCTTGATGGCCCTTTTGACCTATTTCTGGGCCAAGTTAGAACATTTACGTTGGGTAATTTATCTGTGGATCGGATTAATGTTATTTGGTTTAGGAATTACCGACTTAGGAATTTTTGGTAATTTTAGCGTGATTTTAATCAATCTCTGTCCTATCTGGTTAGGATTAACAGCTATAGGATATATTATTATGGGGTTTGGTATGGGTTCACAAACCTTTATTATGAGTGGACTTTTCCACAGTTTAGGTTTACTTGTTTTACCATACTTTACTCAATGGCAGTTTCTAATTACTGGTTCAATCATCACAGGTTGTCTCTTGATATTAGCCGAGTTACAGTGGGATATGAGATCTACCTATAACCTAGAATATCTTTCCATTTACCAAAAAAACCCACTCAATTAAGAATGGGTTTAGCAAATCATGGGAACTTAAAAAAATTTTAGTAAACACCAGGATTTAAGCGATCATCTCCTTCGACGAGTTCAGGAGATGGAGGTGTTACCACAAATTTGTCTAAATTAGCTTGTAGACGTTGTTGTTGTTTTTCACTAAGTCCAGGAATATCTAAAACCTCTTCTACCTCATCATAAGGAGAGTTTAAGATAATTTTACTGGCTAAATTGGGATAAAAGCCTCTTAATTCTCGAAACTCACGAATATGGCTATTATTTAGATCGATCTTCTGACCGAACTCAGTAGTTAATTTAGCATCCACTGGATTAAGGATTTTAGCTGCAAATGCTTGTCCTGTAAATCCAAAACAACTGATAACCAGTACCAGTAACGCTACAATCCGAATTAAAGTTTTCATCAAGTTGATTACTCCTAACAATGTAAGATGTTTGTCGGTTGAGTCAGTCAATGACAGCAAATAAGAGTCTGAAAAAGTTATATCATGGCAGGTATATTTTTGATGACTCTAATTTTCGAGAAGGTTAATCTCAAGAGGAAAAACCCCATTTATAGCAGAAGTCTCCAAGTCAGAAGCCAGAAGTCTCCAAGTAAAACTCGCTTGGGACAAGGATTTAAAATCCAGGTTCTGTCCTAACCACCTTGGTGACTGCTAAGTTTATAAATAGAGCCTTAATCAGTAGCTTTCTTCCCCTATTGACTGCCAACAGATAACAGGGTTTTCCAAACTCAAGGCATTTAGTTCACTAGAACATTTTACCCTGTGGAAGGAAATTGATGTTTAGCATTGCTTTGTCGGTTTCAGAAAAAATGTAATTTTTGTTACATTTTACCACTTTGTTATCTTTAGCCGCTAAATGTTATTTTTCGCCAAGTTGAACAAGTTATACATAATCGCTAACATTGATTATTTAAAATAGTGTCTATGGAAAGTTGAACTAAATAGATAAGTTCATCATCCCAATCTCACTCAATAATAGCTTAGAGGACAAAGCCATGAATTTTAACAAACTTCAGCAATCTTATCAAGAACAACTGATTAAAGCTGGTGTATCTCAGCACAGAGCAGAACAAGCGGCAAAAACCTTAAGTATCACAGAACTTAAACTAATTAGCGAAATTTGGGAGGATTGGGGTCATGTTGTATCTAGTGCTACCGTAAGCTAATCATAATAATTTTTTAGATTTCTTAAACAATTTTAATGTTTTTATTCCTCACCTTCTCTCCAACAGAGAGTCTCAGTTAGAATATTCTTCCTTGACGCTCGCACTTAAAACCTTCTTGATACCAATCTGAAAGATTAACTTTATCTAAAGAAATGACTTCCGAACAAGAAGGCATCAATAAAGGGCTAAAAACTGACCAAATTAGACTCCGTGTCACATCTAATTGGGTTTTTAATCGAGATTCCTGGTTACCTGGAACTCCTGTTTCTGAAACAGTATCTACTTCTACTGCAATTCCCCGAACACCTAGATGAATTTGTGCCATCCATTTAGCCCTCGGAAGATGACTACCAGAAGTGATCAATTTAACTTTATGAACCCCTAACTTGTGCAAAAGCGGAACACTGAAAAAGAAATTTTCAAAAGTAGAATTAGCGCATTTTTCCAGCCATACTCTGGACAAAGGTGCTTGATAGTGGTTAAAAATTAGCAAAATACAAGGATCTTGTGACCCTTGAGAAATGATAATCGGAGTTTTAGGAAATTGACCAGCTATTTGTGCTGCATAGATTTCTCGCTTGATACTGCCACCTAATACTAAAATTCCATCAATAGGTTTAAGAGAATTGATTGGTAACTTGACCAATATATTGAAGATTAAGCTAGACAAAATTAACCCAAAACCCATCAAAAGTAAAATTTTAAGGACGCGTTTCCTTCTGAGTTTCACTAAACGGTTTTTTAAATTAACTTTCGACTTGTTCACGAGAAGAAAAATTCATACCCCGTAAGATACAATTGTTAATTGTGATCAAGCTCACAATGAATAAGTTGACTATAGTGTCGTTTTTTCGATAAAAGTAATCTAAACTTGGATTAGCCCCAGTTTTTTCGGCTAACTAATCTATTTGTTAGTCTAAACTTAGGTTTCAACAATTTGGTATGGAATTTTAGCGTATTACAGACTTGAAATCTGTTTTGCTTTTTACCAAAGATTCAGGTTAGCTACATAAATCAAATTTAGTTTTGTGAAACCTTATTCTACTCCATACCTAATTGACTGATAACAGTTTAATCTTAACAAAATTTTCCAGACAAACACTTTCCGATTTACTAAATGATTTCAATTTATATTCTGACCTGTAACGAAGAAGTTGATATCGCCGACTGTATCGAGTCCGTGATTGATTTGTCAGATGATGTTATTGTTGTTGACTCTTTTAGTTGTGATCAAACTATTAAAATTGCTTCGCGCTATCCGATTCAAATTTTCCAGCATAAGTTTGAGAGTCATGGTCAACAGCGGACATGGATGCTAAAAACAATTCCTACGAAGCATCAATGGGTTTATATTTTGGAAGCAGATGAAAGGATGACTCGAGAATTATTTGCCGAATGTGTGGCTGCTAGTCAACGTCAAGAGGCTATCGGTTATTATGTAGCTGAAAAAGTTATGTTTATGGGCCAGTGGATTCGTCGTAGCACCCAATATCCTCGCTATCAAATGCGCCTGTTTGACAAAGATCAAGTTTGGTTTACCGATTATGGTCACACCGAAAGAGAAGTTTATTCAGGTTCAGTCAGTTTTTTAAAGGAGACTTATCCTCACTATACCTGTAGTAAAGGACTGAGTCGTTGGATTGAAAAGCATAATCGTTATTCTACTGACGAAGCCAAAGAAACTGTTCGTCAATTAGAACAAGGAGGAGTCAGTTGGAAACAGTTATTGTGGGGACAATCAGAAGTTGAAAGGCGACGAGCATTGAAGGATTTATCTTTACGCATTCCTTTAAGACCTCTAGTCCGTTGGTTCTATATGTATTTTATTTTGGGTGGAATTCTTGATGGTAAAGCTGGTTTTGCTTGGTGTACTCTTCAGGCATTTTATGAATATCTAATTTTGCTAAAAGTAGAAGAATTAAAACATAATAATACCTCTAATCTTTCCCCCCCCTAAAAATATTACACCCGAGAAAAGTCAGGAAACTAAAACTAAATCACGGCTGGGATCTTTTTAGCAATAAAGTTTCAGGGAATAAATATATTACTCCAGAAATTAAAGTCAGAAAAACAGATAACCAAAATATAGTTAAGCAGATAAGATACCATCTAGAGGGAATGGGCGCGATTAATAAGGTAATAGCAACTATTTGGCTAATAGTCTTCCATTTACCCCACAAATTTGCCCCTTGAATTGTTGCATTACCTGTTAAATTTGGATTGACTCGCCATCCCGCGATCGCTAACTCCCTCCCTAAAATCAAGAATACTCCCCAAGCAGGTATTTCTCTTAATTCAATTAAACTCAATAAAGGACCTAAAACTAATAATTTATCAACCAAGGGATCAAGAAATTTCCCTAATTCTGTGACTTGATTGAGTTTTCTTGCTAAGTAGCCATCTAACCAATCTGTACCCGCTGCCAATAAAAAAATTCCCACACTAATCCAGCGATATAAAGGAGTTGGGTCATGCAAGAAATAAAATAGAAATGGCAATCCTAAGAGGCGAGATATGGTGATCCAAGTAGGAAGGTTCATGATTAATGATTAGTAAATAACTGTTAACTATTAACTATTAACTATTTTATTTATTGGATCTCTTTTTACTAGATTTTTTTAACTTATTTTTTGGCATTGAAGGTTCTAAATCCGCCTTCCTTTTAGGAATAGAATCAAGAAAAATGGGAACAGTAAAATGAAATTTACTACCTAAATCTTTGCCCTCTGATTCAGCCCAAATGTGACCTCCCCAACCCTTAACAATCTGACGACAAATAGCTAAACCTAACCCTGTTCCTCCGGTACTGCGTCTTAAGGCACCTTCCTCTTGATAAAATCGATCAAAGACAGTTTCTAATCGATTAGCTTCAATTCCCCTTCCCGTATCAGAGACAGTTACCTCTAAATTAGTAGGTTGGGCATGGGCGACAGAAATGGTTACATCTCCCTGAGAAGTTGTAAATTTACAAGCATTGTCCAGTAATTTAGCTAAAACCTCTACCAGCCATTCTCCATCAGCTTTAATTAACGGAAGATCAGAAGTAACTAGATTAGTGATTTCGGGTAAATTATCATTTCTATGACGAGTCCGAACATGACTTAGGGATAATTCAACACATTCAGATAAATCTAATGGTTCAGGATGCCATTTGATCCGTCCACTTTCTAACTGAGAAAGGGTCAGGAAATCCTGAACTAATTTTCTCATCCTTTCTGCATCTTGAAGGGCTGTATTAAGCATTACTTGACGCAATTCAGGGGACATATCCGGTTCAGTGGCCAAGCTTTCTAAACAGACTTGAATTGTCGACAGAGGAGTGCGTAATTCATGGCCAGTAATAGCCACTAAATTAGAACGGGTGCGATCGAGTGCTTCAAGTTGTTCATTAAGATCTTGTAGGTTACTATAGGCTTCTGCTTGAATCAAAGCTACTCCAATTTGGGTAGCGATCGCGTTAACCAAAGCGATATCTTCATTTTTCCAAGACACAGTGTTAGGGCCACAATGATGTAGTTCTAACATTCCCAGAAGTCTACCACGATAGAGAATAGGAACTAGCAACCACGATAGAATTGAACAACTTGTAATCAGAGTTTCTAAAGATTGATCTTCGGTATCAGCGCTTGCAGTTTTGGTAATACGTGGATCATTTTGGGCATTATCAATCATTAAGGCATCGCGCAACTCGATCACTTCCTGAAATAGAGGATTATTTTTGAGTGGCCAAGTTTGGCCTCTAATTGAAGAAATTCCCTCATTTAAAAATTCATGTTCAATTTTGGCGGTATTGTCTGTTTCTTTGCAACGATAGACAAGACAACGACAAACTCCTAACTCTTCTCCTAATTTTTGAACAGCAATATGAAGAATTTCTTCAGGATCAAGAGAACGTCGAATAGCTGTCGTTATATGGTTAATCAAGCGTTCTTTATGTTCTTTGCCTTCTAAAGAACGGTTAGCCTTGAGCAATTTATATTGACCTGCTTGGAGATAACTAATCAGACGTTGAACAAAAGGATCTGGATTAATATCGGGAGAATCTTCGGTTAAATTAGCGGCTTTTTTGTGTTGAAGGATTTTAAATTCTTCGTTTAATAGGGCTGAGGGTAAATATTGTTGACGAGCTTGACTAATTTTATCGTGTAATTCGGGTCGATAGGCGACAATCCGATTTAGTAATAGATTAGCTGCTTGTTGGGTGACTTGGCGATCAAAAGTCCAAATCCCTTCAAAACGGCGACTATTATCCATACTAATATTGCCATTTTGATCTTGGTCAGAATTTGTTCTTTCCTCACAGATCAAACAACTAGCATAGTCATTGGTAATCACAATTAGATGCCATTCTTGAGTTAACTTATCTTCAGGTTTAAAGGCAATGGTCTCATAAATTTCTGAACTATTTTTAAAGTCAGTTTCTGGAGCCGCTAAAACATAAACCTGATCCGTTTTTTGCGCGATTTTTCGATAACGTTGGGCTTCTTGACGATAAAATCGCTCCCTTTGAAAACTTGCAATGACTAGAGGAGGTTCTGAACTGGCTAATACTTGATCCTCCATGGCATGGGATAGTGCTGTCAAGGAAGCCTTGAAGTACATTTGAGGTCGCCAATGGGGAATCATCTGTAATAGTTCTGTCAAAACCGATGTTGAATTACTCATCGATGTTTTTAAAAAATCTCCTGGCAAAATCGATTTTCTGATGTTTTTTTAGCCCTATTCAAATTCAAAGTAGTTAATATCTAACATTTTAACTTTCTTTTGAAAACACAGCTAGACTGGCCAACATAATATCATAAACGACTGAGTAGTCAGAAAATAGATGAAAGTTACTAAGTTCGATCAACAGTCTTCATTCTTCAAGCTTTGAGCTATTTACAAAAATTAATACAATTATTTTTACTTTTTATTTAGACTACCTGAGTTAGGTTATCGATTTTAAGTGGTTATTTTTGGTTGTATGATTGAAAAAAATCCTTGGTCGTCTTTCCGTGTTTCGACTCCAAGGACTTTTTCTGAATGTTTTTACTCCTCACACACGCCTATTAAGTTAACCAAACTGTAAACAAATTTCTTTAAAGATAGTGACGGTTTTTAAATTGTCACTCTAAATGGTAATAGCCTTTATCTACGCCAATGGCTCTAGGACTAAATTACCAGCCAAAATATCAAGATTCAATGACAATTAGATCATCTAAAGCCTGATTAACTCATAAGTTTGTTAATAAATTAGATGGTTTCCCCCTTGACCATGACCCCTAATTTTTTGTTTCATAAAGTGAATCAATGAAGAGAGTATTGCTGATGGCACGAGACCAAACCCCTTTAGAAGAGATGACCCTGAGACAGCTACGAAAAGTTGCTAGTCAATATAAAGTATCTCGTTACAGCCGAATGCGTAAAGCGCAATTGCTCGCTGCAATTAAACAAGCTATCCAAGAACAAAGCAAACAAACTTTACCCGATCAATCTTTGATTCAAGAGAAGATTGGAGAGCAACAAGCAGTGGAGTCTTCTAACTTTGAGGTGGGATCTTGGGAATCTACCCCTAGTTTGTCTTCATCTATTGATGATCAATTAGGGGATCTTCCTGATAGTTATGGAGAAAATCGCATTGTTCTTTTACCCCGTGATCCCCAGTGGTGTTACGCTTATTGGGATATTTCCCCTGAGTCTAAAGCAGAATTACAGAGGCAAGGGGGACAACAATTAGCCCTACGACTCTATGATGTTACTAATATAAATTTTAATTATCAGACTCCCAACAGTATTCAGGAATACTTTTGTGAAGAATTCGCCTTTGAATGGTATTTACCTATTCCTTTTAGTGAACGGGACTATATTGTAGATATTGGCTATCGTTGTTTTGATGGTCGTTGGTTAGTCCTTGCTCGATCTTTTCCGGTGCGTGTTCCTCCTGTTTATCCTTCTGACTGGGTTGAAGATATTTTTGTTACTATTGATTGGGATGAAGAGCTCAGAAATAGAGTTATCTTTAAGTTGGTTCCTCCACATCATTCTCAAGGAGGCAGACCTGTTGATCATCAAATAGCCAATATGGCTGAACGAGTTGATAGTTCTGTGTTTGGTTCCATACAACATATTCCAGGATCAGTTATTAGTTCTTTTGTTCATCAAGAAGAGATAACTTCTTATCTTTTACCCTCGGGAATTGGTATGTTGACATTGCCAACTCTATCAGGAGTGAATATGTCAGGTCTGAATATGTCAGGTCTGAATATGTCAGGTCTGAATATGTCAGGAGTGAATATGTCAGGTCTGAATATGTCAGGTCTGAATATGTCAGGTCTGAATATGTCAGGTCTGAATATGTCAGGTTTTGGGTTTTCCTCTTCTGCTATTCCAGAACGCCCTCGCAAATTCTGGTTAGTAGCAGATGCTGAATTAATCGTTTATGGGGCAACAGAACCTGATGCCATTGTTACTATTGGTGGCCATCCTATTAAACTTAATGCAGATGGGACTTTTCGCTTCCAAATATCTTTTCAAGATGGTACTCTCGACTATCCCATTATGGCAGTAGCTGCTGATGGAGAACAAACCCGTTCTATTCATTTGCAATTTAGCCGTGAAACTCCTGAATCTCACATTAACTCTAAAGAAGAAGCAATTTTAGAATGGCCATAATTTGAATGAGAGTTTTACTAATTAAACAGGAGTAGATTACTGTTATGGATCAATTTATGCAAATAGCGATCGCCCAAGCTAAACAAGGACTTAAAGAAGGCGGTATTCCCATTGGTTCAGTATTAGTTAAAGATCATCATATTATTGGTCAAGGACATAATAAACGGGTTCAAGATGGTGACCCTATTACCCACGCGGAAATTGATTGTTTACGCAATGCCGGGCGCATTGGCAATTATCAAGATACGATTCTTTATTCAACCCTAATGCCTTGTTATTTGTGTGCAGGAGCGGTGGTTCAATTCGGTATTAAAAAAGTTGTAGTGGGAGAATCAGTAACTTTTACTGGAGCCAGGGAATTTATGGAATCCCACGGGGTTGAAGTTATTGACTTAAATTTAGCAGAATGCCAACAACTAATGAGGCAATTTATTAACAAAAATCCCTTGCTTTGGAACGAAGATATTGGCAAATGAATGATAATTAATGACAGTTTAAAGCAATTTAATTGATGAAATAAATAAATAGAGACGATTGCTATACAAATTTAACTTCTGACTTGCATATTTCCTCCTTCTGATTTTATTAAAAACCCGCCCCAGAAAAGATACAGCAGTTTGCGACTTTATA
>DLXW01000041.1:0-8452 GCA_003448685.1 Cyanothece sp. UBA12306 | reverse complement strand
CAATGACTCGCAAACTGCTGTAAAAGCCAAGAATCAAGCTTATTTTAAGTTACGGTTCTGACTTTAAAGAGATAACTTCATGTAAACAATGTAAACGTTCAATATATGACTTAATGTAGGGGTCAATTGCCGTCGATGCGCATCAAGATTAACTACAATTAGTATAATTTAGCCCGACTTTTTGTAATGCTTCCTCAATAACTTTAGCTCCTGCTCCAGGTAAATGGGCATTTTCACTAATATGTCTTTTCCAAGCTTTGGTACCAGGAATACCACCAAAAATAGCCAACAAATGACGACTAATACTATTGAGTTTTAAACCTTTACTAACCCAAAAATCAATATAAGGTAACATCTTTTCAATCACTTGATGGCGTGTTGGTGGCGTAACAGTTTCCCCATAAAGATCTCGGTCTACTGTAGCAAATAAATAAGGATTATCATAGGCGGCTCGACCAATCATAACCCCATCAATAAATTGTAAATGTTCTTGTATTTGATCTAAATTAGTAATGCCACCATTAATGTCAATTAAAAGATGGGAAAACTCTTGTTTAAGACGATAAACATCCCCGTATCTTAAAGGAGGAATAGTGCGATTTTCTTTAGGACTTAAACCCTTCAACCAAGCTTTGCGAGCGTGTACTATAAAACGCTGACACCCTGCTTCAGCAACAATTTTAACAAAATTAGCTAGATCCTCGTAGCGATCGCACTCATCAACACCAATACGATGTTTAACAGTCACCGGAATAGTAACTACCTTTTGCATCCCTTCCACACAACGAGCCACCAATTCGGGTTGGGCCATCAAACAAGCTCCAAAATTGCCACTTTGGACGCGATCACTCGGACATCCCACATTCAAATTAACCTCATCATAGCCTAGGTCTTGGGCAATAATGGCACATTTAGCTAATTCTTGCGGATTATCTCCCCCTAATTGCAAAGCAAGGGGTTTTTCTTCAGGAGAAAATCCCAATAATTTGGAGCGATCTCCATAAATAATCGCTGCCGTTACAATCATTTCCGTGTAAAGTAGAGTATGATGGGTTATCTGCCGCATAAAATAGCGAAAATGGCGATCAGTTCGATCCATCATCGGAGCAACACTAATGATCATTGATTTAGAGTCTGTTTCCATTCAAGTTGGCGATTTTAAGTTAACATAACAGTTAAGGGAAGTTAGAGTTTTAGTTAAGTTAATCATGAACTCAGATAAATCTAGTCTAATCAATAATACTATTCCCTATCAAGCTGATATTTTGATAGTAGAAGATCAACTCGATAACCTGAGATTATTATCTAATATCCTCTCAAAAAAAGGATATCAAGTTAGACAAGCTATCGATGGAGAAATGGCTTTAATTGCTATCGAAACAACGCCTCCTGATTTAGTGCTACTTGATCTCAAAATTCCCTATCTTAATGGTTATGAAGTGTGCCAACAACTCAAAGCCAAAGAAACAACTTCGAGCATTCCTGTTATTTTTCTCAGTGCCTTTGATCAACTATGGGAAAAAATCAAAGCCTTTGCCCTAGGGGGGGTTGATTATATTAGTAAACCCTATCAAGCACCAGAAGTCTTGGCCAGAGTAGAAAATCAAATCAAACTCAGTTTACTGCAAAAGCAATTAAAAGCCAAAAATAGCCAATTAGAAAGACAATTATACTTAACACAAGAGGTTCAAAAATTTCATAGTCAACCTCAAGTTGATGCCTATTTGTTGCATAAAGCCATCGCTGCCACCTCCAATGGTATTGTAATTACTGATGCAACCCAAGCAGATCATCCTATTGTTTATGCTAACCCTGGCTTTGAAAAAATGACCGGATATTCCCTCGAAGAAATTAAAGGCAAAAACTGTCGTTTTCTTCAAGGAATAGACCGAGATCAACCAGGTATTAGGAAAATGAAAATTTGCCTCAAGGATGGCCACCAATGCAATGTTACTGTGCGTAATTATCGCAAAGATGGTTCGATGTTTTGGAATGAAGTCTCTCTATCACCTGTCAAAGACGAATTAGGAAAAGTAATCTATCATATTGGAGTCCAAACTGATATCACTGAACGCAAACGAATAGAAGAAGAAAAATATCGTTATGAGGCTTCAGTTCGCCAAATGAATCAAGAATTACAAGAACTCAATAATAAATTACACCGTTTAGCTAATCTCGATGGTTTAACAGAAGTGGCTAACCGTCGCTGCTTCGATGATTGTCTAGAGCAAGAATGGAGGCGTTTATCGAGAGAAAACAAGCCTCTATCTTTAATTTTAGGAGATATTGATTATTTTAAACTCTATAATGATACCTATGGTCACCTCAAAGGGGATGATTGTTTGAAACAAGTAGCAAAAGCTATGGGTAGAGGAGTTCACCGTCCAGCAGATTTAGTAGCCCGTTTTGGAGGGGAAGAATTTGTAGTTATTCTACCCAATACTGATAGTCCTGGCGCTGTAGAAGTTGCCAAGAATATACTTCAAGAAATTAGAGTTCTCAAAATCCCCCACGAAGAATCTGCTGCACAGTCCTATGTAACCATGAGTTTGGGAGTAGCTACAATTATACCAAATCTGGAGTTACCTTCTAAAATTTTAGTTGATCGTGCAGATCAATGTCTTTTTTCTGCTAAAAAACAAGGCCGCGATCGCATGATGATTAATTGTTAACCAGAAATTAATCATCAATAATTACTTGGTTCAATAGATTGCAATCCTTGCTCGCTGCCTTTAAAAATTAACACCATGCTAATTGGGCAAAATCTAGCTAAATATTTTTTTTCTGAAGATAGTATGCTTAACATTTTTACAAAAATTAGCTATAATAAAATGATAAATAAATACTTGGTTCAATAGATTGAAACCTCTGATCGCTGCCTTTAAAAATTAACACTATGCTAATTGATAGAAATCTAGCTAAATATATTGTCTTTTCTGAAGATAGTATTCTTAACGCCCTCAAAAAAATTAGCGATAATAAAAGTCGAATTATTTTCTCAGTGACAGAATCAGGGGTTTTAGAAGGAGTATTGACTGACGGAGATTTCCGTCGTTGGTTAGTAGGACAAAATACCATTGATCTTAATCAACCAATTGCTAACATTTCTAATAAGCAATTCAAATACGCGCTTTTTGACGAAGATCCTGAAAAAATTCAGTCTTATTTCTCCGATACTATTGAGTTTATACCCCTACTCGATCAAAACGATCATTTGGTAGCGATCGCTCGCCAACATCCTCTAGAGCTCAAAATCGGCGAATTCATCATCGATAATGAGTCCCCTGGTTTTATCATAGCCGAAATTGGGAATAATCACAACGGCAGTTTAAGTTTAGCTAAAAAATTAATTGATCAAGCGATCGCCTCTGGTGCCAATTGTGCTAAATTCCAGATGAGAAGCCTCAAATCCCTCTATAGCAATGCAGGGGATGCCGACGATGCCAGTGAAGATCTAGGCTCTCAATACACTCTAGACTTGCTTTCTCGCTTCCAACTGTCTCCCCAGGAGATGTTAGCCGCCTTTGATTATTGCCAAGAAAAGGGAATTTTACCCCTGTGTACCCCTTGGGATCTCGAAAGTTTAGCAATTCTAGAAAATTATGGCATGGCAGCTTATAAAGTTGCTTCTGCTGACTTAACTAACCACGAACTCCTCAAAGCTTTAGTTAAAACCGGAAAAACTCTCATTTGTTCCACTGGGATGTCCACAGAAGCGGAAATCAAAGAATCGGTACAACTTTTACAAAAGTTAGGTGGAATGTATGTCCTACTTCATTGTAACTCGACCTATCCCGCCCCATTCAAGGATGTTAACCTCAATTATTTGACTAGGCTAAAAGAAATCGGTGATTGTCCAGTGGGTTATTCAGGCCATGAACGGGGAATTAATGTTGCGATCGCAGCTATTGCTAAGGGAGCTAAGGTGATTGAAAAACATTTTACCTTAGATAAATCCATGGAGGGTAATGATCACAAAGTGAGTTTATTACCTGAAGAATTTAAAGCCATGGTAGAAGGAATTCGTCAAGTTGAATCAGCATTAGGAAGCACAGGAGAAAGAAGATTAAGTCAAGGAGAATTGATGAACAGAGAAACCTTGGCTAAAAGTTTAATTATTAACTGTAATGTAAACCCAGGACAGATTATAACAGAAGAAATGATCGCTATTAAAAGTCCAGGCAAAGGGTTACAGCCTAACCGCAAAGCAGAACTAATTGGCACTAAAGCAAAAAGAACTTTTAAAGTAGGAGATTTTTTCTTTCCCAGTGATTTAGAAGAAGAGCAAATTCAAGCACGTAATTACAGTTTTAAACGTCCCTGGGGTTTACCAGTTCGTTATCATGATTTTCAGAAGCTTTTAACAAGATCTAATCCAGATTTATTAGAGTTTCATCTGAGCTATAAGGACTTAGAACAGGATATTAAACAATATTTTAAACAGCCCTATAATTTGGACTATGTTGTCCATAGTCCTGAATTATTTGCAGGAGACCATGTCTTAGATTTATGTTCAATCGATCCTAATTATCGTAACCGTTCCCTTGAAGAATTACAAAGGGTTATTGACATTACTCGTTCTCTAAAACCCTTCTTTAAAAAAGCATCTCGTCCTTTGATTGTCACTAATATTGGAGGGTTTACTAATAATGCACCTTTAGCCAATTCTAAAAGACATCAACTCTATGAGTTACTTGTAGAAAGTTTAGATAAATTAGACCAAGATGGAGTAGAGATTATTCCCCAAACAATGCCTCCTTTTCCTTGGCATTTTGGAGGACAAAGATATCATAATTTATTTGTTGATCCTGAAGATATTGCTCAGTTTTGTCGCAATTATAATTATCGAGTCTGTTTAGATGTTTCCCACTCTAAATTGGCTTGTAATCATCATCATTTATCCTTCAAAGAATTTATTGAAAAAGTAGGATTTTATACAGCCCATCTGCATATTGCCGATGCAGAAGGGTTAGACGGGGAAGGATTACAAATTGGGGACGGAGAGGTTGATTTTCCAGCCTTGGCAGAAGATTTGCAAAAAAATGCCCCTCATGCCTCATTTATTCCTGAAATTTGGCAAGGACATAAGAACGAAGGGGAGGGATTTTGGCAAGCTTTAGAACGATTAGAATACCTTGGATGGTAAAGTTATATTGACAAAACAGGAAAAGCTCAAAATCCTCAGGCTGGAAAAATTAATTTTAATACTTCTAGTCTTCGACAATTACCTCACCTTTAAAAATCTGATCTTGAAGCTCTCTCCACAATTTACTTTCATCTTCTGTCACTTTTTTATCAGACAAAATAGCCGCTTTGATATCTTGGCTTTCTTGTCTGGATAAACGACCATCAGCTAATGCACGTTTAATTCTTTCTTTTACTTGTTCAAGATCCATTTGGTAGCCCTCTTAAAAAAATAATCTATCTTAGACTAAAATCACATTTTTATATACTAGCACCATTTGAGCATTTGGCAATTTTTTGTGAATCTTTTGGCTGGCTGGATTAATTATCCCTCTTAGTCTTAACCTCAGATATAATTAAATAAAATTATATAAGATTAATCTACTATGTAAATAATGACAATAAATAGAATTAGAATTGCTAAAGATAAAGCAGAATTAGTACAAGCTTTAGTCGATAAACAGGGAAGTACCGGACCGTTTCAAACTTATGCAGATGTCATGGTATTTGCCGCTACTTATGGTGCTAAATCTCAAAAAAGAGTCCCCCTTAATGTTATTTCCAAAGAACCGGCTCCTATAAGTTTAGAAATTTTTATCTCCAGGGGATATGATACTATAATTAAATTATTAGCAATCTCCGAAACCAATGATCCTAAAATACTATCAGCTTATCAACCTGAAGCAGAAGCCAAACGAATTCATATATTTGAAGAATATGCTAATGGAGGTTTAGAAAAACTCAGGGAAGAATTAAGAGGAACAGTAGACTATACCGAGCGAATTTTATTAATACTCAGTTTAGAAAAGTTACCCCATTCTTTAGAAAATGAGGAATTTGATCTAAGCCGCTTTTTGTAACAAAATTAAGTACACTAATTTAATCAATTGAAAAGAAATTTAAACTTTAGGTAGTTAAGATAACCATAAGATATTAAACTAAATAGTTAGGATATTTGCCACAAAATACAGCAAAAATAGTTCAAGACACCAATTATGACAATGACCTCTGATACCAACACCAAAACTCCTCTAGAAATACGAGAAATTCAGGAAATGGCGATCGCTATTTCTGCTAAAAATTTCAACCCAACCATGCTTAGTGAGGAATTTCTCAAATTTAGTGGAATTATTGATCAAGACTGGGAACTAGGCAAAAAACCCGTATTAGGCACTAATATTTCCCAGGTCACCTTTCAAAATGGTGTAAGCATTGTTGTCCAACCCCGTAACATTACCTTTATGCAAGCTATTGGGACTAAAGAAACTAGTGAACTTAAGATTCCTAGCGTAGCACAAAAATATGTTAGCAAATTGCCTAATGCTGAATATCAAGGGGTATCCCTTAGCCCGAAAAGGTTGATTCCCTTTCCTAATACTCAAGATGGTGCTAGAGAATATATTACCAAAAACTTATTAGCTCCTGGATCTTGGCAAGAGTTTGGACAAAGTTCCGTACAAGCCGGACTCAATTTACTCTATCAGTTGGATCGTTGTCAATTAAGCTTAAACATCAACGAAGCTAAAATATCGATGCCCGATAAATCTTCAATTTCTGCCCTATTATTTAGTGGTAATTTTAACTATAGTCTTACTAACGTTGTTCAAGCAGAAAGACTTGAACAATTAAGTCAAGCTATTAATAATTGGGAATCAGATTTAAAAGATTTTCAAGAAATTGTTAATCAGCGATTTTTAGCGGCAAGGCAAACCCAACAGACTCCAGAAGCTCAAAGTGTTTTCCCTTCTTAGAGATTGTTTATTAACAGAAAATCAGAAGCAATTTTGTAGGGTTAGCGAGGGTTGAAAGTCTATAATAAGCTTAAAAAATTCTCCTCCTTGCCCATCCGAATTACCTGAACATTTTGGTGACAAAGATTATGGGTCAAGTTCCATCCATAATCTTTGATTTAGGTGAAGAGGATGTCCCATTGGGGGTTATTTCCTGATTGAGTTTAGCCATAGTTAGGTTTAGGATTAAAGATCACCAAGCAATTACTTTAAGACTTTTTTGAGAGCTTCTAAGAGCAATAAAACATTTTCAGGGCGAGAATTATAACCCATTAGTCCAATACGCCAAACTTGACCGGCTAATTCTCCTAAACCGCCACCAACTTCGATGTGATAGTCCGTCAATAATTGTCGAACTACAGCCTTACCATCCACTCCTTCAGGAATACGAACTGTGGTTAAAGTAGGCAACCGGAATTGTTGTTCTACATGACAAACTAACCCCAAATCTTCTAAACCTTGCCATAATAATTCCGCATTACTTTGATGTCGTTGCCAACAATTTTCTAACCCTTCTTCTACAATTAAACTTAAAGCCTCCCTTAGGCCATAATTCATATTACAAGGAGCCGTATGATGATAAGTCCTTGGTTCCCCCCAGTAACGACTTAACAGGTTCATATCCAAATACCAATTACTTACTGGAGTTTTGCGGTTTTGTAGTTTTTCCCAAGCGCGAGGACTCATGGTAAAAGGAGACAGTCCAGGAGGACATCCCAAACCTTTTTGAGAGCAACTGTAAGCTAAGTCCACTCCCCAGTCATCCAAATAGAGAGGAACTCCGCCCAAACTGGTCACTGTATCCACCAATAACAGACAATCATACTCTCGACATAATTCTCCGACTCCTTCTAAAGGTTGACGAGCACCAGTAGAAGTTTCCGCATTTACCAAAGCTAACACTTGAGGCCGATGGGTTTCTAAACCTTGTTTCAACTCTTCTAAACTAAACACCTGCCCCCAAGGTTTAGTCAGTTGCTCAACCTCTGCTCCATAGCGACTGGCCATATCAACTAACCGATGACCAAAATATCCCATCACACCAACTAAAACCTTATCCCCTGGTTCCACCACATTAGCGATGGTAGCTTCCATTCCCGCGCTTCCAGTCCCACTTACAGAAATAGTTAAGGTATTATTAGTTTGCCAAACATAACGCAATAAACCTTGAATCTCATCCATCATTTTTAGATAAAAGGGATCAAGATGTCCAATAGGCGGAAGACTCATGGCTGCTAAAACACGGGGGTTAGCATTAGATGGACCGGGCCCAAGAAGAAGACGGGGGGGAAGGTTAAAAGGTTGAGGTTGGGAAGGAATAGGAAAGCTAGTCATAAGGGTAGCAATGAGTAATATTAAAATTAATTGCAAGAATAAGGCTATTTTAGCCGAATGAGGCAACGATTAACCGTAGCATCTTCAATGCTACCATCAACACACATCTATAAAATTTTTTTAAGTAGGGTTTGCTGAAAAAA
>DLXW01000299.1 GCA_003448685.1 Cyanothece sp. UBA12306 | reverse complement strand
TTTCAAGAGCTCTAAGGTAATTGGACGGTTGATATTGCTGTAGCAGTTGGTTCACAATCGATAGACTTAAGCCAAATTAGTCTTGATGGCCATATTTTTAACGGTTCGGGTAATCCACAGAATTTCTCAAGAGATTTTGATTTAACAATTGACTTGTTAGATAGCACTAAAACAAACACATTAGCGACTGATAGTGTTGTTGATTTATTTCCTAACTCTAACACTGACCCCAATCCTTCTCCTGTTCCTTTTGCCTTCGACTTTACTGGCAATACACTCCAAGCCAATACCTCCTACTTCCTTCGCTTAACTGCGTCTGGCCAAGGTAGCGGTGGTGTAGTCGGTACTAATGCTGGGATTGATAATTTGGTTGTGAATGGTGACTTTGTTACTGCTACTGTTCCTGAACCTTCAACTATGCTTGGTGCTTTTGCTGCCCTTGGTTTTGGTCGTTTCTGTAAGAAAAAGCTGACTAAGAAGAAAGACAACAAAGCTGCTTAGAACTTTTGCAGTAGGGGACTTGCGTAGATACAAAACACCGACGAGAAAAGCAACTTTTCGGATAAGTAGCCAAATAATCGGTATAGTATTGTAAACTTTCACTAAAAATATAGTCAAATATAGTCATTCATGTTAATATGTAGACATGAAGCTCTCAGACTATCAAACTCCAAGTCCCTACGAACCCATGGTATAAGCCCTCATTTTAGCATAAGTAAGAGGAAACCATTTTTTGGGAGCATCCCATTTTTGCACGTTAGCTTTTTTAAGAGGTGCTGAAACCCTTGGGTTATCATTACTTTGGGTGATGCTTTTACAAAAACGGGATGCTACCCATTTTTTTAGCCTATTATTCAACTTTTATCAATTGTTTTAAGGTTTCCACAACTTGATCGATGGCTATTTCTTGGGAGTTTTTAGTAGACCGTTCTACTAATTCTACTTTACCCGATTTCAGCGATCGCCCAGTAACAATTCGGTAGGGAATGCCAATTAATTCCGCATCCTTAAATTTAACACCAGCCCGTTCATCACGATCATCTAAGAGAGTCTCTATTCCGACTTTATTTAGCTCATTATACAATTTTTCAGCCACTTCTACCTGGTTTGAGTCGTTAGTATTAGGAATGACCACAATAGCATGATAAGGTGCAATAGCCCCTGGCCAAATTATGCCATCTTTATCATAGGATTGTTCCACCGCAGCTTGGGCTATACGGGAGACTCCCACGCCGTAACATCCCATAATTAAGGGTTTTTCTTCCCCTTCTTCATTGGTAAAAGTAGCCCCCATTGCTTGGGAATATTTAATACCTAATTGAAAAATATGTCCAGCTTCGATCCCCCTGGCACTTTGTAAAGTTTGGTTAGGATCATGAACAGCGCGATCGCCGACCATAGCTGTTCTCAAATCTACCACTATTTTAGGTAACTCAAACTCTTGTCCCCAATTAGCACCCACCTGATGATAACCGCTTTCATTAGCCCCTGTAATAAAGTCTTTCAAGTCTACAGCCGTTTTGTCTACCAGTCGCAGGAATTTAGGGGCAATATTTGGGACTGAACTAATATAATTATCATCAAGATCGGGGGCAATATAACCTAATGGTAAAGGTTTAGCTGCCCATTTAGCCTGAGCAGTTTCATCAGGTACTTGTAATGCTAACAGAGTAGTTGCTTGATATTGGGGTGCAAGTCTAACTAATTCATTAGTTAGCTTCACTTCATTAACATCTTGATCACCACGAATGTTAACTAAAACTAAGACGGTTTTACCATTGTCATAAACTGCTTGATAAAGCACATTTTTGACAATTGTTGTAGGGGAACATTGCAAAAATTTACAGAGTTTCTCAATAGTATTAGTTTCTGGAGTTTCCCGTTTTTCGCCCTTAGTAAAAGGAGACTTTTGCGCATCAGGAGGTAAAGAAATAGCTTTTTCTACATTAGCTGCATATTGGCCATCTTCGGTATAAAGAACTTCATCTTCTCCTGCTTCAGCGAGGATCATAAATTCTTGAGACGCTGAACCTCCAATGGCTCCAGAGTCAGCTTGAACCGCCCTATATTGTAGCCCACAGCGACTAATTATCTTACGATAAGCTTGATCCATTGCTTCATAAGTTTCTTGGAGACTTTCCTCCGAAGCATGGAAAGAATAAGCATCCTTCATAATAAATTCCCTACCTCGCATCAAACCAAAACGGGGTCTAATTTCGTCACGGAATTTGCTTTGAATTTGGTATAAATTAACGGGTAATTGACGATAAGAACGGATCATGTCCTTGGCAATGGTAGTTATCACCTCTTCATGGGTGGGGCCTAGTCCTAATTCCGTTTCCCGTCTATCAATGAGAGAAAACATGATCCCTTCTGCTTTAGTATAAGTCTCCCACCGTCCTGACTCTCGCCATAATTGTGCGGGTTGTAATTGAGGAAGCAAACATTCTTGGGCCCCTGTTGCGTCCATTTCTTCACGGACTATTTGGGATATTTTCTGCAAAACTCGCCACATTAGGGGTAAATAGAGGAATCAAGGACTATTGA
>DLXW01000142.1 GCA_003448685.1 Cyanothece sp. UBA12306 | reverse complement strand
GCTTCCCGCGACTTAGCTAAAAATTTTGTGGTTTCTTCAACTGGAAGGGGAGGACTAAAGCTATAACCTTGTATCGCTTCACACTGAAGGCTACATAATACGTCAAGCTGTTTTTGAGTTTCTACCCCTTCAGCAACCACTCTCATTTGAAAATTTTCTCCTAAAGCAATTAAGGCGGAAATCATAGCGGTTTTTTCGGGATTTTTTTCTAATTTTTTAATAACTGATAGATCAATTTTTAGTTTAGTGAAGGGACTATCTGATAAATAATTAATAGCCATATACCCTTTGCCAAAATCGTCAAGACAGAGGGAGACTCCCAGACTTTTTAATTTTTCTAAAATTTGATAGGCTGTTGACAAATCTTTTAAAATTATTGATTCTGTTACCTCTAATTCTAACCAATGAGGTTCTAGATCAGTAGCAGCTAAAACTTGATTAATTAAAGTGAGCAATTGAGGATGATAAAATTGCTCTTTACTAAGATTAACTGACATTAATATTTTGGGTAATCCAAGCTTTTGCCAGGCTTTATTTTGAGTACAAGAAGTTTCTAAAATCCAACGGCTTAGAGGCATCAAAAGATCGGTTTTTTCAGCCCACGGTAGAAATTTTTTGGGTAGTAATAAACCCTGTTTTGGGTGATTCCAACGAATTAATGCTTCTAATCCTTCTATTTTTTGGGTTACAAGATTTACTTTAGGTTGATAATATAAAGCAAGTTCCTCAAGAGTTAATGCTTTATAAAATTGTTTTTTAAATTGTAGTATTTGAGGATTAATATTGTTGAATTTTTCGGTTGATTTTAACCAATTACCAGATTTTTTAGCTTGGGCTAGTTGTTTTTCTAAATGGTTAGTTAATCCTTCAACTAATTGCCCATCTCTAGGATACACAGCAAGTTCAAGATAATAGTCTAAAGAATATTTTTTATCCTCAATTATTAATGGTTGCTTTACTATATTAGCAATACGATCAATAACTTTGTCAATATTATCAGCTTCTTTTAATTGAGTTAACAAAATTGTAAATTTATCTGCACCCCAACGGCTTACGATATCCCCTGAACGTAAACAATTTTTAAGTTTATGTGCTATTTTTTGTAATAGCTTATCTCCTATAATATAGCCTAGATTATAGTTAACTTTTTTAAAATCTTTAATATTAATTGCAATAATAAATACTAATTTTTTAGATCTTTTAGCATTAGTGATAGCGATGGAAAGATATTCATTGAATAAAATTTTATTAGGTAAATCTGTTAGGGTATCTGTATAAGATGCTTCTATAAAAGTATCTTCATTACTATCATCATTATCTTCTACATCTTGCGAAGAAAACTGATTAACAATAAATGTTTCTTTCGGTTCAGAATTATACAGAGGCAAAGTAGGAAATTTACCGATAATTTGTGTCGATTTATCTGGGGAATCTTGTCCCTCATTAACGGTTTTAGTTGGAAGACTTTGATTAGAAACATAATTGTTGTCACCAATCTCATCAGAAAAAAGTATATGATAACTAGCATTAACTTCACAGCCAAAGTTAATTAAATCACCATCTTTTAGTTCGTGAATTAGGCATTTTTCTCCATTGACAAAAATTCTATTCTGACTTCTATTTCCTTCCATATCTCCATCAATAATCCAAAAGGAATTATTATTGGTTTTACTATTTATTTTGCGAATTAAAGTGGCGTGTCTGCGAGAAATCTGTCGGGAGGGAATGACAATGGAGTTACTCGAATGCCGTCCCAAGGAATACTTGTTATTTTCGAGTATGATTGTCTTTCTAGAATTATCATATTCAATAATAAAGATATACTTTTTGTTGGTTTTTATTTGGTCTTGATTCATGTTTTTTTTAGCTTCAACCCCGTTAGACTTAATTCTAGCAAAATAGGAGTCCAATTACTATAAAAATTATCATCCCGAACAATTTACATAAATTTGCTTTTGGTAACAATGTACTGACTTGCTTTAAGTTTCGGTATTTAATAATTAGAGAAGAATCAAATTTTAGTAAAAAACCATTCTACAATTTAGTTTATTATTTGAATATTGATAATACAAAATAGTCTCTTAGTAAATGGGATGCAAGACTTAAACACTAATTAAAAATTGAGTTGCATCTTTTGATTCAAGAGGAGGACTAAACCAATAACCCTGAATTTCTTCGCAGTTTAATTTTTCTAATAATTCTAATTGTTTAACGGTTTCTACTCCTTCTGCAATTACTCTTAAACCAAAACTATTTCCCAGGGCAATCACTGCTGAAATAATAGCTGTATTTTGAGTATTTTCTGTTAAAGATTGAATAAAAGATTGGTCAATTTTTAGAGTTGTTATGGCGAATTTTTGCAAATAACTCAATGAAGAATATCCAGTGCCAAAATCATCCAGAGAAATCTTTACTCCTAAACGGCGTAATCCTTCAATAGTTTCTTGGGAAGACTCAATATTTTCTATTAAAGAACTCTCAGTAATTTCTATATCTAAAAACTCAGGACTTAAGTCCGTTTCGTTTAATACTTGAGTCACCATTTCCACTAAATTTGGTTGTTGAAACTGTTTAGCAGAAAAATTAACTGCAACTGGAATATTAACAAAACCAGCCTTTTGCCATGCTTTATTTTGTTGGCAAGCAGTTCTTAATATCCATAAACTAAGAGGAACAATTAAATCTGTTTTTTCTGCTAAAGGAATCAACTTAGATGGAGAAACTTGTCCTAATTCTGGATGATACCATCTCAACAAAGATTCCATTCCACTAATTTTTTTATCCTTTAATTTTATCTGGGGTTGATAGTGCAGAATAAACTCATTTTCTTCCATAGCTTGATAGAGTAAATTTTCTAACTGTAAAAGCATGGAAGCTTTCGATGTCATGGTAGAACTATAGAATCGATAATGATTACGCCCTCGTTCTTTTGCACGATATAAGGCAGCATCAGCATTTTTTAGTAAAGTTTCTGCATCATTTCCATCTTGAGGATAAATAGCAATTCCGATGCTGGTTTTAATATATAATTGATGTCCAGAAATATCAAAAGGTTTTTTTAGTTCATCAAGAATACGTTGAGCCAGATTAACCGTATCTTCTGAACTTTTAATTTCGGGTAACAATAAGGTAAACTCATCCACTCCCCAACGAGCTACAATATCTCCAGTACGAACACAGTAATTTAACCGTTGGCCAAACTGTTTCAGGAGTTCATCTCCAAGAGTGTGGCCCAAAGTATCATTAATATTTTTAAAGCCATCTAAATCAAGAAATAATACCGCCAACAAATGATCTTGCCTTTTTGCCTTAGTTAAAGCAATTGCTAATGTTTCATCAAACCAGGTACGATTAGGCAAATCTGTTAAAGTATCATGAAATGCTCTATATTCGAGACTTTTTTGCACTTGTTTTCTGTCAGTAATATCAAAGAGATAACTTCTAATAAGTTGACTATCAGATAAATAATGGACATACTGTTCAAAAATCTCTTGATCAACTGATATTTCCCGCAATAATAAGTTACCCTGAATGTTAGCAACTTCTGAGAGTAACCCAGCCAATACAGGATGTTTTAATTTGTCGTTTTCAATGGTTTGGAACTTAATACTTGCTGCTGGATTAAGATAGGTTAGATTGCCCGAAAAATCCATTTCTATAATGGGATTAGGACTTAATTCAGGAAAGGAAGCCAATCGAATTAAATCTTGAGGATCTCTTTCTTGTAAGGGCTGTCGCGTGAGCAGAGTCGATTGATGATTAGTTGGACCAATAGTAATCGATGATTCCTCAATAGCCTCAACGTTTAGATCATCAAAGGGGTTAAATAAATCAATTTCTAAAGCAGTAGAGAGAATATAATAACTCATTTTTGCTTCAGCGCCCAACAGGATAACATCACCATGTTTGAGATTATGAGAATTACAGGTATGTCCGTTGATGATGATCCCATTGGTGCTACGATGACCTTCTAACCCACATTCCGCAC
>DLXW01000076.1 GCA_003448685.1 Cyanothece sp. UBA12306 | reverse complement strand
GAAGTGCGGAATGTGGGTTTTATGATTATGAGGTTCTTGGGACTAGGCTTTAATAATACCAGTCTTTATTTATTAGGTGGGATTATGACGGTTGCGGTGGGAATAATTAGAATAATGATTTATTCTTTACCAAGACAAGGAGGAAGATTAGGTCAGTAATAGTCAATAGTTAATAGTTAATAGTTAATAGTTAATAGTTAATAGTTTTTAAGTATTCTCTTCATTATTTACTGCTCACTATAAATCATAACTGAATTTCTTGCCAATTTAATGCTTCTGTAAATTCACCCAAATGTTTGACATTAGTTGTAGCGATAACAATATAACGACTCGGATATTTTTTCTTGAGTAAACGCCAATGGGCAATAATAAGCATATCTACATCAAAACTCGAATCGTCAGCCGTTTTTCTTCCTTGTTGACGAGCTTCTACCCAAGTTTCAGAAGCAGAAAACATTACTTCTGTTTCTAACTTAAGAAAGTCGATAATTTCTCTTAATTCATCTAAGTTATTAACACTATCATTTCGAGGATTTTTAGCTTTTTCTAAAAGAAGACTTCTTCTAACTTCATAATCACAAACATCTGAACTAATCACATAAACCCCTTTCCCTAACAACGAATAAAGCCAATTTTCACAGGCGATAGGCTGACCTTCTTTGTTGGGATTGGTTAATAATCCTAAGACCCCCGAATCAATAAAAACAATCATTAGTATCTCTTTATTTAGAAACTATCTAAGATAATTTATGTTATGAGCGCATAATAAGTTTGCGGTAATTAATCTTCAGAATAAAGTTTAGATCCTTGGGGACGAAATTGATCTATTGAATGTTGGAAACTTTCAAGAAAAATTTTTCTTTCTTGCACTTCTTCATCAGTTATTTGTAAAATCTTTTGTCGTCTGGATTCTAATTTTTGTAAAGCAATACGGTTGCGGTTTAGTTGTTCTTCTCTGTCCCAATCTGGATAATTATTGAGTTTGACTTGTAAATTAGTCATTATAGGCTCTCATATTGAACTACTACTAATTATAACTTAAAATAGTTTAACTAAGTTAACTCTAGTCCTGGTTCTAGGGAAGAGAATGTTAGTTTAACTCAATTTTTGGGCATCCTAAGACTAAGAAATAACCATTTTAAATTTTTCATTTTAAATTTTTAATTGACCTATGATGACCCCTACTCACATGATGTTTAGTGTTAGTTTGACCAGCATTGTACTGGGAACTGCTAACTTAGAACTATTGGGAGTGGCTGCTTTGGCTTCATTATTACCTGATATTGATACCAGTAAAAGTTATATTGGTCGGTTGTTCTTTCCCATTAGCAGTTGGTTAGAAGCTAACACAGTTCACAGAGGAATTACTCATAGCTTCTTTGCGTCAGGAGTTGTTACTTTATTTACCTATCCTATTGCCCTTTCTGGTTATCCCCATGTGTGGCATGGTTTGATTTTAGGTTACTTCTTCGGTTGGTTTGGTGATGTTTTTACTAAGTCAGGAGTTGAAGCCTTTTATCCTAGTCATGGACGCTTAATTATTCCTAGGAACCCTCGCTTAAGACTTTCAACTAATAGCAATGCAGAGCGGTTTTTATTAATGGTACTGGTTGCTATTGCTATCATTTCTATTAATATTAATAGTGCAGGGGGAATGATTAGAAGCTTTAACCAAGCATTAGGCATCCCATCAGGAGCCATAGAAACCGTAAAAGCTGAATCTTCGAGCTATTTACTTAATGTCTCTGTTAAAGGGCGCAATACCTTGACTGAACAGCCTGTTAATGCTACTTATGAAGTGATAGAACCGTTAACTGCTGCTGATTTACTGGTGAAAGATGAAAAGGGGCTAATTTACAGCATTGGTAACAGTCAGCAAAGTCAAATACAAGCTTCACAGATGAAAGTTGAGAGAATATCACCAATTAAAACCGAAATAATTAACTTAACTTTTGATGATGAGGAAATAGCCCCGATTTTATCTCAATTACCGTCGGATAGAACTTACTTGACGGGAACTTTGGCGGTGCATGATTCTGAAGATTTAATCACTATGGCCAGCTTGAATACTTTTGATACTCTTACTATTCAACCAGGGGAAATGGGGACAGCGCGGTTAGTTTCTGCTAGTCCTGAAAAGGTGATGAAGCTGCTAGGTGATTATTATGTGTCAGGTAGTTTAATTGTTCGTCATGTAAAACCTCAGTAGATGGAGTTGACACCGTGTTTAGTTTTAACCGAAAAGAAAAACCCTTACCTACTCCCGTCCTAGCTGTTACTGATAATAGGCTTTCCCAAAACTCTGATAATAAATCTTCTTCAGAAGGGATTTTATTAGGCGATAACTGTTACTGGAACCCTGCATCATTACCTAATGGTCATATCGTAGCAATTGGTGCATCAGGTAGCGGAAAAACTCAAACCCTGAAAGGGGAGCATCCCATTTTTGTAATTAGACAGTTTAATAAGGTGCAGGCTATTCGCGAAGAAGCATCGCGAATAGGTTTAAATGTTTATCCCCCATC
>DLXW01000287.1 GCA_003448685.1 Cyanothece sp. UBA12306 | reverse complement strand
ACCTTGAAAGGGCTGCTCCTACCAACCTACAAAAGCAGCGATCGCACTCCTGATATATTAGGTTAAAATGAAAAAATCAAGCTAGATTAATCTTTAATTGATTAAACTTAATAAAAATAAGGAAAAATGATGAACGAAACTAATCAATTAAAAGAGATAGAAAAAGCAATTTGCCAGTTATCTCCACAAGATTTAAGTGAATTTCGTCGCTGGTTTGCTGAATTTGACGCAGAAGCATGGGATCAACAATTTGAAACCGATGTGATGACAGGTAAGCTAGACGGGTTAGCTCAAAAAGCCTTAAAACACTTACGAGAAGGAAACTGTACGGATTTGTGAAACATCGAGCAACTCCTGATTTTTGGTACTATTATCGACAACTGCCTCCCCATATTCAAGACCTTGCTGATAAATGTTATGATTTACTCAAACAAGATCCCTATTATCCTTCATTACACCTTAAGAAAGTAGGTCGTTTTTGGACGGTTCGAGTTGGAATACATTATCGAGCCATTGCAGTAGAGGATGGACAAGATATAGCATGGTTTTGGATAGGACACCATGCAGAATATGACAAAATATTAGGAAAATAAGAACGTTAAAAATTTTCCCCACCTTCAAAAAGGCGGGGATTCTCCTAGAATAAGATTAATTTTTGGGATCTAGACTTGATCAAAAAGTAGCTCAAAAAATCATGCTATCACTCTAATTCTAGAACGCTTCGGGTATTATCACGGCGAAGCTGTTCTTTAGCCTCAAATTGATTCGTGCAGCTTCCTTGATCAACCATGACACAACTGAGATAATCAGTAATTTCGATCAAAGCAGCGCGAAGTGCTTTACCTACAGGTGCTTTATCGGTTTTTTGTTGATCACCACTAAAACCGAGTCCCAGAATATTAAATCCACCCGAATTGCCTTGAGATTCTTGGGTAGCACGCCCTTCAACGGTGCGAGCATGAACCACTTCGCCTGTAGTAGAATCAACCACACGCAAATCAACGGCTACATAGGCTTGTTGTTTGTTACTTTGGTGACTTGCACCTCCTAAATTGACGGGACCGAAATTAAAACCACCTACTCTTCCCCGTGAAGACTCATTAGAAACACCTTCTTCGTAGGATGTTATTTTTCCGAGAATAATGTATTTTGCTCCTGTGACATTTCCCTTTTGGGGGGCTGTTTCTGGGCGCACGATACCTAATTCAGCTAGTTCTTGTTCGGAAAGGACTTCATTTAATTGTTGTCGTTCAACCACAGTGAATTTTCCGGTTGAGGTTAATTCGTTGCTCAAAGCATCAGCTAACTCGCGAGAAGTTTGTCTTCTCCACCACCACCAAGTGGTTTCATTTTTAAAACCTGGTACAGAAATAGTTGGTTTTTCTTGAGCAACTGTCTTTAAGTTGCTACTCGAGAAACTCACAATCAAAACAGCTAAACCAAGTGTCGTAATACGGCTGAATGGATCAACCCAATGAAAGATTTTCATACACCACCTGTTTATAATAATTTAGCCAAGAATAGTACCATATTTACTGCTTTAAAACAAGAAAAAAAATTACTTTTTTAAAGTAGATAATTCTGGCTAATATTGCTTAATTAATCAATAAACAAAAAGTTTAGGCAAGAAAAAAAAATAATTGGCTAATTATGAATATTTTTCATTAACTTATGAACTGATTTAATATCCTAAGGTTAATGCGCCTGGTTTGCGAGGATCAGAAGCTCCATAAAACAAACCTTTGTCATACATAATACTCTGGGTACTTCCCATGGCAAAACTTGTTTTAATTTTATGTCCTTTATCTTCTAATAAGTTAATAGTATCGCCATTAATTCCCCTTTCTAATCGTATTTGATCAGGGAACCATTGATGATGAATACGAGGTGCGTTAGTTGCTTCTGCAATATTCATTTCATGGTCAATAATATTCATAATAATTTGTAGGGTAGTGGTAATAATTCGACTTCCCCCTGGACTTCCTGTGACTAACCAAGGTTTACCTTCTTTCATCACAATAGTTGGAGTCATAGAACTTAGCATCCTTTTTTCAGGAGCAATACTATTATTTTCACCTCCGATCAGTTGATAAGCATTAGGAACCCCAGGTTTAGAGGTAAAATCATCCATTTGATTATTTAATAAAATTCCTGTTCCTGGGACTGTTAAACCGCTACCATAACTAAAGTTTAAGGTGTAAGTATTAGAAACTGCGTTGCCATAGCTATCCATAATAGAATAATGGGTAGTTTCCCTACTTTCGTTATCTTGAAAAGTAGGTGAATTCATAATATTTTGACCAGGTATTGCTTGTTTTAAGTTAATCTTTTCTCTGATTTGGTTGGCATATTTTTTAGAGATTAAACGAGCAATAGGAACTTCTACAAAGTCCGTATCACCCATAAATTTAAACCTATCTGCATAGGCAAATTTCATACTTTCAACCATGAGGTGTATGGTTGATGCAGTATTGTGGCCTAAAGACTGAATGGGAAATTTTTCTAATATATTCAACATCTGTACTAAATGAACACCTCCTGAACTTGGGGGAGGCATAGAATAGATTTGATATCCTCGATAATTTCCCTTAATAGGTTCTCTAATAATTGGTTGATATTTCCTGAGATCTTCTTTAGTAATTAAGCCATTATTAGCAGCCATATCAGCTACAATTTTAGCAGCAATTTCTCCTTGATAAAAAGCCTTGGCTCCTTGTTTTGCTATTAACCTAAGACTATTAGCTAAATCTTTTTGTTGTAATTTTTCTCCTATTTGATAATAGCTCCCATCGGGTTTATAAAAAATTGCCATACTGCTAGAAGATTTTTGCAGATTTTTTCGAGCAAAAGCCAAAGAATTGTATAAATCTTCATCAACTATCATGCCATTTTCTGCTAATTCAATAGCAGGTTTTAAAGCTCTTTCTAGAGAAATTGTTCCATATGTTTCTAAGGCCATAGCTAAACCCGCGACTGTCCCTGGAACACCTACTGCTTGATGACTAAATTTGATTTTTTGTTGATCAACATTGTTATTTTCATCAAGAAACATATTAGAAGTAGCAGCAAGGGGAGCTTTTTCTCGATAATCAAGAGCTAGGGGGCGTCGAGCTCCGCCACC
>DLXW01000347.1 GCA_003448685.1 Cyanothece sp. UBA12306 | reverse complement strand
ATTTAGTTGGGGTGTGTTCAAAAACCCTGACAATTTAGGAACTCAAACCGCCTTACTACCGATGGCTTTTCCTGAAGGTTCTCCCATGCACCCTGCCTATGGTGCAGGACACGCTACGGTAGCTGGAGCCTGTGTTACCATGCTCAAAGCCTTTTTTGATACGGATGCCTTATTTGTTAAGCGCAATGACCAATTAACGATCATTGAACCTTCTGAAAAACTAGAGACTGACCAAGCGATCGCCTATGTTCCTGTACTCGATCCAACTACTCAATTATCATCTTTGAATGATAGCGTCTTTTCTATAACTGAACCCTTAACCGTGGGCAATGAACTCAACAAGTTGGCCGCCAATATCTCCATTGGTCGAGATATGGCTGGAGTTCATTATTACACCGATTATATTGATAGTCTGATCATGGGAGAAAAGATCGCTCTTGGTATCTTGCTTGAGCAATCTTTGTCCTACGAAATTTATCCAGTCAATATTCGTCCTAGCTTTAGCTTAACCACATTTTTAGGGCGAAATTTACGGATTAAAGACGGAGAAATCACCGAAAATGGTCAAATAGTCGATTGGTGCGCTCTTTAACTGGTGGATCTATTCGATCCCTTGGGGTGGAAACTCTCCACCCTAATTATAACCAGATAGTTGTATAATTAAATATATAAAAATCAAGATAGCTTAACCTCATAAAATAATCTATGCTATTGCGTCAACTATTTGATAGTGGATCATCGACCTATACTTATCTTGTAGCCGATTTAGCTTTAAAACAAGCATTATTGGTTGATCCCGTCTTAGAAAAAGTAGAACGCGATCGCCAATTGTTAGAAGAACTAGGATTAACCCTGAAATACTGCCTAGAAACCCATATTCACGCGGATCACATCACAGGAACGGGTAAACTTCGGGAAATAACTCAATGTTTAAGTATTGTTCCAGAAAATGCCCAGGTTACTTGTGCTGATCGCCAAATTAAGGATGGGGAAACCTTGCAATTAGGAAATGTTTTGGTAAAGGCGATCGCTACTCCTGGCCATACAGACAGTCACATGGCCTATTTAGTCAACAAAACCTATCTATTGACGGGAGACGCGCTATTTATCCGAGGATGTGGAAGGACAGACTTTCAAAGTGGAGATGCAGGAACACTTTATGACTCAATCACCCAAAAATTATTCACCTTACCCGATGAAACTTTAGTCTATCCTGGCCACGATTATCGCGGCCATACAGTTTCTACTATTGGAGAAGAAAAACAATGGAACCCCCGATTTTTGGGACGGGATAAACAAGATTTTATTACCTTGATGAATAATCTTAATTTACCCAATCCCCAAAAAATGATGGAAGCGGTCCCGGCTAATCAAATGTGTGGAAAAAAACAGAATTAGTAAGCATAAAAATAGAGTAATTTTTCAAAATAATTGACTATGAATTACAAAAATTATAAAAAGCTAGTTTTGCTCAAAAAAACATTAATTATTTTGATTTTATGCTTTGCATTTTCAATAGTTTCGGTTCATCAAGCGATCGCCTCTATTAAAAAAATAACAGAGGCTTCAGGTCAAATTTTGTATAAGTCCAAACAAAGTTGGAAAGATCAAGCTGGTAATGCTTGGCAAGTAGTATTGTTTAAACGAATTAAAGATAATGAAACGCAAAAAATCAACTTGCGTTTAGTTGGGTTTCCTGGTGTAACCGAGTTTAACCATCCCCAAGAATTAACTATAAAAGTTCGCGATGATCTAATTTTAACAGCCCCTGATGTATTTGTTAATAACGCTCAATCTCCATCGCCTAATGTGGGACAATATGACTTTAATTCATTAGTTGATCAATTAGAAATTAGCAACTTTTGGTTATTAACATTACCAGTCAAAGGCGATCAACAAACTCAGATTAGAATCCCCTACTTTATACTCAAACAATGGGAAGAAATCATGCTAAAATAATAATAAATTTCCTTATTATATTATAGACAAATATAGACTATCAACCAAGCTGCCATGACAACAACTAATCAAATTAAATCAAAAATCAAGACTATTGACTCTGCAACCCTCAAAGAATTATTAGATAATGAAACCGTTAATCTAGTAGATGTCAGAGAACCTGGAGAATACGCTAGAGAAAAAATTCAAGGGGCGAAATTATTACCTTTATCCCAATTTGATCCTAATAAAGTTCCAAAAAGTGACAATAAAACTCTAGTGCTTTATTGTCAGAGTAGTAATCGTTCAGGACAAGCGGCAAAACAATTGTTAGCTGCGGGTTTTCAAGAAGTAACCCATCTTCAAGGAGGGCTAAATACTTGGAAAGAATTAGGTTACCCTATTGAAGTTAATAAAAACGCCCCAATTCCGATTATGAGACAAGTCCAAATTGTCGCCGGAACCCTGGTTTTTAGCGGAACTGTATTGGGTGCATTCGTTTCCCCTTGGTTTTTAATATTAAGTGGATTTGTGGGGGCAGGATTGATTTTTGCGGGGGTATCAGGAACCTGCGCTATGGCCAATTTATTGATTAAACTTCCTTACAATCAAGTTAAATAATTGACCATTTGACAAATTAGATTTATTGGCTAAAACTATGTTGATACAAATTATCGGTCATCTTTTAGCTGGATGTATTGGCATTAGTCTAGGATTATTAGGAGGAGGAGGCTCAGTTTTAGCCTTACCTATTCTTGTCTATGTGATGGGAATTGCCCCTAAAACTGCGGTTGTCATGACATTAGTAATTGTCGGAACCGTCAGCTTACTTGGAACAATTCCCCACTGGAAAAAAGGCAATGTTAATCTAAAAAAAGCTTTTTTATTCGGTTCAGCAACCATGGTAGGGGCATTTTTAGGCTCTAAATTAGCTATTCTACCCTTTGTCACAGATACTATACAACTATTATTATTTGCAGGGTTAATGCTATTAGCAGCTATTTTTATGATCCGAAAAAATTCGCCCTCTTCTCGAGTCTCCCCCCACAATCAAGTAGACTTAACGATATATCCCCAACCTATTTGTCGCTACTGTTGGCTATGGATGGTAACAGAAGGCTTAGCCATTGGTATTTTAACAGGACTTGTAGGGGTTGGAGGCGGATTTGCCATTGTTCCTGCATTGGTATTATTAGGGGATACTCCGATGAAAGAAGCGATCGGTACTTCCTTAGTTGTTATTGCCCTAAATGCTGTAGCCGGATTTTTAGGTTATTTAGGACAAGTTCCCTTAAATTGGGGATTAATGATTTCTTTTACCTTAGTAGCAGGATTAGGAACTTTTATCGGAGCTTATTTATCCCAATATATTGAAGCTAAACAATTACAAAAAGGATTTGGTTATTTCTTAATTGCCATAGCTGTCTTTATTTTTATCCAAGAGTGGAAAACTTGACTAAGAAACCAATCACTGATCAAAATTATTGACTTAAAGCTCGTAAAAATTGCTGTATACCTGCGAAAAACCCCGATTTTTTGCTATAAACATTGTTATTTTGCTTATCATCCCCATCAGTAGCAGTTGCTTTAGCAAAGATTAATTCTAAAGTTTGTCCCATAGGTTTTTGCGGTTCTGAAGCAATCAGTTCATAACCTGTTTCTGTCTCGAGGTAAACATTCCAAGGAGAAGGGTACGAACGCAAAATTGCAGCCCCTTCAAGAGGTTTAAAATAATAAACCGATTCGAGGGTACTTAAGAACCTTTCTCGCAGCTGGCGCGCAGCATAACCAATGCCCACCACCGAAACATTTTCTAATTGGGGGATCAATAAAACTACAGGGCGATCGCCAGCTAAGTCGCATAGTTTTTCCACCACTTCAACTTCTACCGATGAAGGGCGAACTAATAAAAACCCTTGATCTTCTACAGAAATCTTGGTTTCTACCGATGTAGCACGACTACCCAAATCAGAAACCTTAAAAGGAGTTTCTCCCCAGTCTCGACGAGCTAAAGCGGCAGCTCCCGTATCAGGAAAAATGACTTTAAGGCTGGAGGGATCTTCAAATAAAGAGGTGAACTCTAGGGCTAAAGATTGAGCTTGAAGGGCAATTTCGGGAACAACTAATTCAACTTGAATCCGTCCTATATTGGCTTCTAGAGCTAGTTTTGTGGCTTCTTTAGCCTGAAGGACTGCTTCTTCTAAAGTATTAGGAACTGCAAGCATTTGGGTAGATAATTTCTAAGGCGATCGCTGATACATCAACTTTATTGTCACATAATTTGGGGGATAATTCCCTATTTATAATTAATTCTGCCTACCTACTTAGATTAAACATTAAAATCTAAATACTCCCCA
>DLXW01000346.1 GCA_003448685.1 Cyanothece sp. UBA12306 | reverse complement strand
TTGTATCAGTTTTATGTAGCAGAAAACCCTAACTCTAGAATAAAGGAACCCTCGAGTTGTGACCATCTCTTGAGTTTTCACCAGAAATAACTATGACTAACGAGCAAGAACAACTACAAACAAACCTACAAACCCCCGAAGTAAACGAAACAGTGGTAAAATCAGCCCCAGAAACCCAAGCCGAACCAAATGAACCACCCAACTCAGTCAAGTCAGACGTTTCCGTTGTAGAACCAGAAACAGTTGAATCAGAAGTATCTGAACCAGAAACTCAACAAGAGGAATTTAATCCTGAACAAGTTATAGCCGCTTTGACTCAAGAAGTTGCATCATTAACCGAAAAATTGGCCGAAGATAACCAACAATCCGAAGCCTTAAAAAAACGTCATATTTCCCTGGTAGCCGAATTTGATAATTTTCGCAAAAGAACCGAGAAAGAGAAAAAAGACCTCGAAGTCCAAGTTAAGTGTCGGACAATTAAAGAATTATTATCCGTAGTCGATAACTTTGAACGGGCAAGAAATCAAATTGAACCCGCTAATGAAGGAGAAGCCAACATCCATAAAAGTTATCAAGGAGTCTATAAAAGCCTAGTAGATAGCCTCAAACGCCTTGGAGTGTCCCCCATGCGTCCCGAAGGAGAACCCTTTGATCCCCTATACCATGAAGCTATGCTCAGGGAACAAACCAACGAATATCCAGAAGGAACCGTACTCGAACAATTAATTAGAGGTTATTTATTAGGGGATGAAGTATTGCGCCATGCCATGGTTAAAGTAGCAGCACCCAAAGAAGAGGATAATCTCCCCGAAGCTGCAAGTTCTCAAGAAGAAAACAATTCTTCACCAAATTAAATTGAGACTGTTTTTGAAATCATTCCCAGGCCAATGGGTAATATAGTTATGAGGGGAAAACTTACCGCCAAATAGTCAACCAAATGTGAACATTCCCCTAAGCCCTTCGTTTATGATTAATACCGTTACTATGAGAATGCTATGGGAAAAGTTATTGGGATCGACCTAGGGACGACCAATAGTTGTGTCGCCGTCCTCGAAGGGGGGAAACCCATAGTCATCCCCAATTCAGAGGGAGGACGAACAACCCCTAGTATTGTCGGGTTTAGTAAAGGTAAGCAAAGATTAGTCGGTCAATTAGCCAAAAGGCAGGCCGTCACCAATGCAGAAAATACCGTTTACAGTATCAAACGATTTATTGGGAGAAGATGGAATGAAACCCGAGAGGAACGCTCACGGGTTCCCTATCAATGTGTCAAAGGACCAGAGGATACGGTTAACGTTGATATTCGTGGACATCAATATCGTCCCCAAGAAATTTCAGCCATGGTGTTACAGAAATTAAAAACAGATGCCGAAAGCTATTTAGGCGAACCGGTAACTGAAGCTGTAATTACTGTTCCTGCTTATTTTACAGATGCTCAACGCCAAGCTACCAAAGACGCTGGGGTAATTGCTCGGTTAGATGTTCTCAGAATTATTAATGAACCTACCGCAGCCGCTTTGGCCTATGGTTTAGACAAAAAAGATCAAGAACAATTCATCCTAGTATTTGACTTGGGAGGAGGGACATTCGACGTTTCCATTCTTCAGTTAGGGGATGGGGTATTTGAAGTTAAAGCCACTGCTGGTAACAATCATTTAGGAGGAGATGACTTTGATCATGCTATTGTTCAATGGATGGTAGAAAACTTCAAAAAACAAGAGAAGATTGACCTTAGTCAGGATAAAATGGCCATTCAACGACTGCGCGAAGCAGCCGAAAAAGCCAAGATTGAACTGTCGAATATGTTAAGCACTTCCATCAATCTCCCGTTCATTACCTCCGATGAAAGTGGTCCAAAACACCTAGAAACCGAATTAACTCGCTCTCAATTTGAAGACTTAACCAAACTGCTCACCGAGTCAACTCAAGAACCCCTCAATCAAGCTCTCCAAGACTGTGGACTCGATCCAAAATTCATTGAGCGGGTGATCTTAGTGGGAGGTTCAACCCGAATGCCTGCCATCCATAAGATTATTCAAGGGGTTTTCCCCCAAAGCCAAGTTGATCGCTCCATTAACCCAGATGAAGCCGTAGCTTTAGGAGCAGCGATCCAAGGGGGCGTTTTAGGCGGTGAAGTCGAAGATCTGCTGTTATTAGATGTTACTCCCCTTTCTTTGGGCATCGAAACCCTCGGAGAAGTCTTTACAAAAATTATTGAACGCAATACAACTATTCCCAGCAGTAAATCCCAAGTTTTCTCCACTGCCAATGATGGCCAAACCTCCGTGGAAATTCATGTGCTTCAGGGAGAAAGAGCTTTGGCTAAAGATAATAGAAGTTTGGGGAAATGTCTACTCGCAGGTATTCCCCCTGCTCCTAGGGGTATCCCTCAAATTGAAGTCAGTTTTGAAATTGATGTTAATGGTATCCTCAAAGTCTCTGCCCAAGATCAGGGAACAGGCAAGGAACAAAGTATTGTCATTAGCCATACAGGAGGACTCAAATCAAGCGAAATTGAGCGGATGCAGCAAGAAGCCCAACAATACGCCGAGGAAGATCGCCGTCGCATCCAGAATATCGAAGTGAGAAATCAAGCCGATAGCCTCTTCCATACCTATAGAACCACTCTCGAAGAAAACGGCGATTTGATCGCAGAAGATCTCAAATTCCAAAGTAAACAGAAAAAAGAACAACTCGAAGCTGCTCTACAAAATCCTGGCATGAGTCTTGATACTTTAAAATCTTACGTTGAAGAGTTTCGACAAGTGATTCTGATAATTGGAACCGAAGTGTATCAACAGGGGAAACCCAATGAGACATTTAACACCTTTAACATGATGGGAGAAGCAATTGCTACCGATGTTAATGTTAATGTTGAAGTAGAATCCCTTGAAACTCGAGCAATGCCAACTCAATCGTTTGCAACTGAAACTTTTGAACGAACCCAAGGCTACGAAACAGCTGACACCAATTATAACTCTGACGACAATGATCAAGGATTTTTTGATTTTGATGATGATGAAACCGTCTCTAGTGATTACGAAGCGGTAGATTAAATGTTAGGATCGCCATAGAAGAAGAAACGTGATAAAAAAAGGAAAAAACGCTGCATGCAAGAGTTTGATAAGTCAATATCCTTTGACGGAAGAGATATTGGACTCAAGTTGGGACTACTTGCCCCTCAAGCTGGGGGGTCTGTTTTAATTCAGTCGGGAGATACGGCCGTTTTAGTGACAGCAACACGGGCATCAGGGAGAGAAGGTATCGATTTTCTGCCCCTGACCGTCGATTACGAAGAAAGACTGTATGCTGCTGGGAGAATACCTGGGGGATACCTCCGTCGGGAAGGTCGTCCTCCCGAAAAAGCTATTTTAATTAGTCGCTTAATTGATCGCCCTTTACGTCCTCTATTTCCCAATTGGTTGCGCGATGATTTGCAAATTATTGCCACAACCCTTTCGATGGATGAAGAAGTTCCCCCTGATGTTTTAGCGGTAACAGGGGCATCCATTGCAGTAATAGCTGCCAAAATTCCCTTTTTTGGACCAATGGCCGCGGTCAGAGTTGGCCTGATTGGGGATGATTTTTTGATTAATCCGAGTTATCGAGAAATTGAAACGGGAGATTTAGATTTAGTAGTAGCTGGAAGCCCCGATGGTGTAGTGATGGTGGAAGCCAGCGCTAATCAATTACCTGAGCAAGACATTATTGAAGCCATTGATTTCGGTTATGAAGCAGTTCGAGACTTGATTCAAGCTCAAGTGGAGATAATGGACGCTTTAGGACTCGAATTAGTTAAGGAAGAACCGCCAGCAGTTAATCAAGATCTCGAAGCTTTTATTAGCGATCGCGGTTCAGAATCGATTAAAAAGGTCTTGATGCAATCGGATTTGGATAAAAATGCCAGGGATGAGCTTCTTGATGAAATTAAGGAAACAGCAATTAACCAGGTGATCGCAGAACTTCCTGAAGAAGATCCGATCAAGATAGCAGTTACAGAAAATCCTAAAGCTGTTGGTAATCTTTATAAAGCTCTGACTAAAAAATTAATGCGTTCTCAGATTATCAACGAAGGAATTCGGGTTGATGGGCGCAAATTAGATGAAGTCCGTCCTATCTCAAGTCGGGTTTGCCTCTTACCCCGAAGAGTTCATGGTAGTGGTTTATTTAGACGAGGGTTAACCCAAGTACTATCTTTGGTAACCTTAGGGACTCCAGGAGATGCCCAAGACTTGGCCGACGATCTCCACCCTGAGGACGAAAAACGCTATCTCCATCACTATAATTTTCCTCCTTTCTCCGTCGGAGAAACTAAGCCTTTACGTTCCCCTGGACGGCGAGAAATTGGTCACGGAGCTTTAGCAGAACGGGCGATAGCACCAGTTCTTCCCCTCCAAGAGGATTTCCCTTACGTGATTCGAGTCGTATCTGAAGTCCTTTCTTCCAATGGTTCTACCTCTATGGGATCGGTTTGTGGTTCTACGTTAGCTCTAATGGATGCGGGGGTTCCCATTACTAAACCCGTTAGTGGTGCAGCCATGGGACTAATTAAGGAAGGAGAAGAAGTGCGTATCCTCACAGATATTCAGGGAATTGAAGACTTTTTAGGGGATATGGACTTCAAGGTTGCTGGAACCGATAGCGGCATTACTGCCCTCCAGATGGATATGAAAATCACTGGATTACCCATCAAAACAGTGGCTCAAGCCATTGAACAGGCGCTTCCGGCTCGATTGCATATCCTCGAGAAAATGCTTAGTTCTATCAGTGAACCTCGTACTACTCTTTCTCCTCATGCTCCTCGTCTGTTGACGATGAAGATCGATCCTGAAATGATTGGTTTGGTGATTGGACCTGGGGGTAAAACCATTAAAGGTATTACTGAACAAACGGGGTCTAAGATCGATATTGCTGATGATGGAACTGTTACCATTGCTGCCCTCGAAGCTTCAAAAGCAGAGAAAGCAAGGCAATATATCTACAATATGACCCGTAAACTCAGTGAGGGAGAAGTCTATATGGGGCGTGTTACCCGCATTATTCAGATTGGGGCTTTTGTGGAAGTGCTTCCAGGCAAAGAAGGCATGATTCACATTTCCCAATTGGCTGAAGGACGTGTGGGTAAAGTGGAGGATGAAGTGGCTGTCGGTGATGAAGTCATCGTCAAGGTACGGGAAATTGACGCTAAGGGCCGTCTTAATTTGACTCGTTTGGGAATCCATCCTGAAGAGGCAGCAGCTGCACGCAAAGCAGCAGTTCCCGTTTAATTGATACTATGGTTCATGGTTCATGGTTCATGGTCTAATTGAGATTAATTAACTATTGAACTTTGAACCTATCGTTAATTAGGTTATTTTCTATTGAAAAAGCTGTTAGGAAGTTTAATTTTTTTGACTGTTCTTGTTTCTCCTGCTATCGCTAGGGAATTGGGCAGTGGTTTAACGGTATTTGATAAGTCGCCTCTTCTGACTAATATGGTAACAACTTTAAGTTCCATTAGAGTCGCAGGAGCTAAATATTATTTAACTATTAAGTTAGGGGAAAATGTGGGTGAACCCCTAGAAAAATTGACACTTCAACAAAGTAATGGCTCAGAAATTGTTAGCTATTATCTTGAGCAAACTGTTGCTTTTGAAGGAACGCCCGTTAACCGTGGTAGATCATTATCTATTAGTGAAACTAAGCAGAATTTAGATAATAATAAGATTAGTATTATTTTAGATCCTCCCATTAACCCAGGAACTACTTTTACAGTAGAATTTAAACCTAAACGCAATCCTGAAAAACCAGGTGTTTATCGGTTTACCATTAGTGCTTATCCGGCGGGAGAAAAACCTCAAGGTTTATATATTGGTATGGGAAGATTAAGATTTTATCATCATGGTTATCGTTTTCCTTGAAAGAAATTTTAAGTTAAAAATAAAAGTTTACTCTTCAGCACAAAGAGATTTTTCGGATTTATAAATAATAGTAAAAAACTATTAAGTAAAGTAATTTAATACTTCACGGGCGATAACTTCTGAACCATCTTTAGGTAGAGTAATTCCTCTGCGAGGTTCTTGAGAAGATTGAAGTAAAAAATCCCAATTGCCTTGATAGAATTGATTCGTATTAATAATTTGATGATAGGAATAATCTTGGATTCCTTCTAGTAAAAAAGGTGTTTCTGCAAAATCATCTCGTGTTAAAGAAATAATCGGAACTTCTAGACGCATTGCTTCGGAAAAAGTGCTAAAACCTGGTTTACAAATTACCCGTCCACAAAGGGGCATAAAATCTACGGGGCGATAACTATGATCAGTGACTTTAATTAAATTAGGTAAATCAGGACTTTGGCGATCAAAAGTAATAAATTTCCATTCTTCAAATTGAATAAGATTATGATAGGGAATTGTTTGTAATCCTAAACCACCAAAAGTCAATAAAATAGTTTTTTCTCGAGGAGTATTTAGCTTGAATTTATCTCTTAATTGTGCTTCATTATAGCGAAAATTACCCCCAGTTAAGCCGACATTAGTAATATTATTAAAAGCTGTCATTGGTTCAGCCATTGGTAAACGAAACAAGCGATCGCATTGTTGATAACATTGGCTAATCCAATCAATAATCTCTTGAAATTCTTGTCCCCATTCTCGATAAATAAAATCCCATCCAAAGTTACCCATCATTCAACAAGGAATCCCCGCAGCCTTTGCTATACTAGCCATTAAAGGGGGTATATCTGCTAAAATAAGGTCAACCCTATTAGTTCGAATAAAGTTGACTTCTGAGGCAATTAGAGACTGTTTTTTTTTAAAAATATCTTGCATTTTTTGCAGAGTGGCTTTTTTATCCATATTCAAGCTATCTGCTTGAATTACTCCCACATCAAATGCTAGGGGACGGTAAATAAAATCTCCTTGAATATAAGATTCTAGTAACCATCGAGGAGCAGTTGTTACTACTATTAATAATATATTAGGATTAAGTTGTTTAAGAACATCAGCTACTGAAGCAAGACGAACTGCATGGCCAAAACCATGACCCGTTGCTGCTAAATAAATAATAGGTTGAGACTTACTCATTTTTCTTTGGTTTTCTAATAATTTCCCTACGTTGATCAATTTTGTTTAGCTTCGATGCCAAGTTGTTATTCCTCCAGGTTGATCAACTAAGGTAATTCCTTGATCTTTTAACTCATCTCGAATGCGATCGCCTTCAGCATAATTTTTATTAATACGGGCGGTTTTTCGCTGTTCAATTAAGTCTTCAATTGCAGCATCACTTAACCCATTGCTATCTTCTGTTTTCACTTCATTTACATCAGCTTCTAACCCTAAAACCTGTGCCAATTCCACTAAAGTTCGCCACTGTTTTTCTAATACTTCGGGGTTAGTTTCTGTCTTTCCCTGATGGACTAAAATATTGCCTTCTTTGCGTAATTCTTTGGCAATTTCAAATAAAACTGCTAACCCACCAGCAAAGTTAAAATCATCGTCTACTGCTTCTTGAAATCTTTGCTTGAGGGAAGGGGAAACAGTAGCAGCAGAAAAGCCTAATTGTGTACCATATTGATGGCCAAATAATAACCCTTCTTGGAGAGTATGCCAGCCATTGGTCGCTGCTTCTAACGCTTCATCGGTAAAATCAACTGGTTTGCGATAATGGGCCTGGAGAATAAATAACCGCATGGCCATGGGGTCAAGAGTCTCTAATAAATCCCGAATAGTGGTAAAATTACCGAGAGATTTGGACATTTTCTCTCCTTCTACCTTCACCATCCCATTATGTAACCAATAACGTGCTAAAGGTTCACCTGTAGCTGCTTCTGACTGGGCAATCTCATTTTCATGATGGGGAAAAATCAGGTCACTTCCCCCCACATGGATGTCAATGGTTTCTCCTAGGTGTTCTCTTACCATCGCAGAACACTCAATATGCCATCCTGGACGGCCTTTACCCCAAGGGGAGTCCCAAGACGGTTCTTCTGGTTTCGCCCCCTTCCAGACTGCAAAATCAAAGGGATCTTTTTTCTTGGACGCTTCTGGGTCTTCTACATCTACTCTACCACTAGCTCCTGCCTGTAGATCTTCTAATTTACGTCCTGAGAGTTTGCCATAGTCCTTAAAATGCCGTACTGAGTAGTAAACGTCCCCATCAGACTGATAAGCATAGCCTTTCTCTTCCAATTGACTGACTAAGCGTTTAATACCATTGAGGGTATGGGTAGCGCGGGGGTAAGTGTCTGCTTTTTTGACGTGGAGGCGTTCCATATCCTCGAAATAGGCCTCGATAAAGCGTTCGGAGACAGATTCCATCGTTGTCCCTTCTTTTCTTGCCCTGTTGAGGATTTTATCGTCAATATCGGTGAAGTTTTGGATATACTGTACTTGGTAGCCTCGCCATTGTAGATAACGGCGTACTACATCCCAGACCATACAGGTTCTCGCATGACCTAAATGGCAATAGTCATAGACCGTAATACCGCAGCAATACATCCGAATTTTGCCAGGTTCGATGGTTTCTAAGGGTTCCTTGCGACGGGTTAGGGTATTGTATACGGTCAGAGTCATTCTTTTTGGGATAGTCGAGTACAACTAGCTATTTTAACCCGAAGTCGAACTGTAGGGGCATAATACCATTATGCCCATCACCCCTATTATGCCCAGCATTTCCCTTGTGGTTTTCAATATTTGATGGTTACGGGTTGTAATGATCGGGGTTGGTGGGTTTAACGGTTGGGTTTAACACCGTTAAACCCCTACGGGGTTTATTCAAAAGCTGTTATAACATTTGGCTTGATATGATATTATCTAAACCATGCAGGGACTATATCTTATGCTCCTAAATAATGGCTCATAATCTCGATTTTTCCTATCGTCGATCTATTCGTCTTAAAGATTATAATTATGCTGATTATGGGGCTTATTTTGTAACCCTTTGTACGAAGAATAAGCAATGTATTTTTGGTGAGATCAAAGAAGGAAAAGTTAGATTGTCTGCTTTGGGGGCGATCACTAAAAATTGTTGGTTACAAATTCCTCAACATTTTTCTGATGTAATCTTAGATGTTTTTGTGATTATGCCTAATCATGTTCATGGGATTTTATGGATTAATAATTCTCAAAAATCTGGTGATGAGGTAAGAAGATTTGGTAATATTGTCGCCAGTTCACTTTCTAGTATTGTTCGTTCTTATAAAGCAGCAGTAACTAAAGAAATTAATTTAATTTGTAATCAAACAGGTACTTCTTTGGTTTGGCAACGTAATTTTTATGAACATATTATTCGTGATGAAAATGCTTTAGAAAAAATTCGCAAATATATTGCAGAAAATCCTTTAAACTGGCAAAAAGATCCTGATTATTCATCATCTAGGGAAATTTTATTAGATTTGCCGTTTTGATGGTGGTGATGGGGTTTATGGTGGTGACGGGTTTAACAGTGTTAAACCCCTACGGTTATTGATCGGTAAATGTGATGCGATCGCCGT
>DLXW01000050.1:7627-8217 GCA_003448685.1 Cyanothece sp. UBA12306 | reverse complement strand
CTTGGCGGTTGCTATATTATCCAGAGTCAGCACCAGGACAGCAGGAAATTTCGATTCATTATGCGGATGCTTTACGCGCAGCAGATCATCAGATTGTATTTCGAGAAACTGTCCATGGGGTGGCCATTCAACATGGCTTAAAAGCTTCCTTTTTACCGAAAATCTTGGCCGATAAAGCGGGTAACGGTTGTCATCTACATTTAAGTCTTTGGCAAAATGGTCAAAATATAACCGGAAATGGTTCTGGCCAACTTTCTTCTACTGCAAAAAACTTTATTGGTGGAATTATTCACCATTTGCCGGCTCTCATGGCTTTGACGACTCCGTGTACCAACTCTTATAGGCGGATTCGTCCTCATTTTTGGAGTGGTGCTTTTTCCACTTGGGGTTATGATAATCGAGAGGGAGCAGTACGGGTTCCGAGTAATCCATTACCACCTAGTCCGACCCATTTTGAACTGAAAACGGTTGATGCCTCAGCCAACCCATACCTCGCTTTGGGGGCAGTTATTTTCGCTGGTTTAGATGGGGTCAATCGGAATCTCAACCCAGGAGAAGCGGTAGATATTGATCCAGGGTTGTTTACTCCG
>DLXW01000050.1:7219-7414 GCA_003448685.1 Cyanothece sp. UBA12306 | reverse complement strand
CGTGTTTACTCCAGTAGAGCTTCAGGAACGGGGAATTGCCCGATTACCCGAAAATCTAGAGCAAGCAATCAAACACCTGAGAGGCGATCGTCTACTTTTAGATGCTCTTGGTTCAGAACTTTCTCGTGCTTACCTAGCAGTACGACAAGAAGAATGGGAAGCGATGAACGAGATGGAATTAGAGCAAGAAGTAAT
>DLXW01000050.1:0-7077 GCA_003448685.1 Cyanothece sp. UBA12306 | reverse complement strand
AGAATTAGAGCAAGAAGTAAAGGTTTTACTTGAACGCTATTGAGAAAATTATGGAATTTGCTAATTGATCTAAGAGCTAAAATGTGATCGCCGTTTTCACAAAGTTATACTAGGTTAATACTTCAACAGAAAGCGTTGGAACCAGAAATATTTTACGTTAAAATAGGTTAAATCCAAAGGATTGTTATGAATCAACGATATGTTTATCCATTTTTAGGGTTATTTACTATTTTTCTACCCCTTTTTCTTTGGAGTTTAAACTCACCATTTATAGAACCAAATACGGCATTTTTTAAGCAGCCGTTCTCATTGTTTGGATTCTGTATTTCTGTCTTAGTTATAGTTATTGCATATTTTGAATTTAAGAAGCTTAAACCCAAATCTTTAAATCAAATAATACCAATTTTATTACCACTTTTATTAAGTGTTTATTTTTTATTTCTTATTCTTGAATACTCAGAAAGAACTTATGACTATTTTGCTTATGAAAATGCAGCAAAAGCAATTTTAGAAGGAACTAATCCCTATATCACTAGACCCCCTTACTTATATCCTCCCTTAACGGCACAAATTATGGCTACAGTCTATAACTTGATTGAGAAGGGTTTTTCTATAATATCAAGAGATATAACAGTGGTCGGATGGTTTATAGTATTTTACCTGTATCATACTACCCAATTTTTTCTGATTATTATAGCGTACTTATTATGCTACAAAATGGTTGATAATCTGTGTAATAATAAGTATTACAGTTCTTTGCTAGTTACTATAATATTTTTCATTAATTATCCCTTGATAATAACCCTTAAAAATGGTCAAGTAAACTTGTGGATGTTAATTTTATATCTGGTAGCTATTGTTTTAGTTGACAGTCATCCAATCTGTAGTGGATTAGCCATTAGTTTAGGTATTAACATCAAAATTTATCCAGTGATTTTATTACTAGCTTTTGGAGTTCTAAAAAAACGATTGGCTATTATAGGAACAATAGTTAGCTGTTTAGGAATTGTTTATATCCAGACAAATTTCGGAAAAAACTGGAATTTATGGCTGTATTTTTTTGAGTATTTTAGAGATTTTCCCAAAAAGATTTCTTTTAATAATAATAGCTTACATAGCATTATCTACAATGTTTTTAAGTTAGTAGGAATTTCGGAATCTCTGGTAGATATATCTGTTTATGTCGTAAGTTTTGCCATTTTTGTTTGGTTTATTGTTCGGTTTACTCAGCGAGAAAAGGTTTATTATTCAATGATGACTGTAAATAAGACTGAAATAAATACCCTTAGAAGCGAAAAATTTAGATTATATGGTCACTCAATGGATGCCTTAGCCCTCAGTTTAATGATTTCGCCATCGGTTTGGTCTCATCATTATGTTCTTGCTATTCCTATCGTTTTATGGGCATTTGTTACTATTGGCTATGCTAAACCATGGCAAGTTTGCCTCGGAACCTTTTTAATGTTAAGTATTCCTGCATTTAACTTATTTCCTTTTGGCTATCATAGAATAATTGGATTATTAATTATAATGTATTTAACCAACCCTAAAAATATTTTGGCAATTTGGAAAACTAAGCCATATTCCTTGCCACTTAAAGCTGATTTGTGAAGAGAATATAAAGAAGCCTCCGTTCTGACCCTATATAAATGAGTCGTTATATGGGATAACAACTAACGACAACAATTATCACAGTGTCCACACTTAAAGCCTTTGGCTTCTTGATTGAAGCCAAAACTTTTGAGTAAAAATTGCCAGCGACATTTACGGGTGATTAAATATTGTTTGATTTGAGAATAATAGTATGATTGATTATTATTTGGTTTTATTTTATTCATGGTTAATTGTCTTGATTTGAGTCGATAATGAAAGGGATCTAGCCACTCTAATTGATCTTGACTATGTAATAGGGAAAGAATGATTTCTCCTTGGGCAAATTCTTGAGAAATTGTTGTGATTGCTCCTTGTTGAGGCAGATTTTCCAGTAACTTTTTTGCTTGTTGTTTTTGTTGATGTAATTTTTGCTTAAAATACTGTTGTCTTTGTTTATCACTAGGATCAAGCCATCCGGTAGGTTCACTCATTAAAGTTAAGGCATCTGTTGGTTTTCCATCCCTTCCCCCTCTTCCTACTTCTTGTAAGTATTCTGAGAGTAAAGATGGAGGTTCAAAATGAATCACCCAGCGTACATCAGGTTTATTGATTCCCATGCCAAAAGCTGATGTACAAACTACAAATTGTAATTCTCCCAATAACCATTTCTGTTCGATCTCTCGCCGTTCTTTAGAACTTAATCCTGCATGATAAGGCGCGTTTTTATATTGTAAAGAATTAAACCATTGACTGAGTTTTTCCGCCCCTTTACGAGAACGGACATAAACTAAACCTGATGCTTGTTTTTTTGATTTTATAAAGTTTAATATTAGATGACGACGACAGCGAGGAGTCCAAGCAATTTTGACCTGAAGATTAAGATTAGAACGATAAGGACTTAGGCAAAATAGTTGGGGGTATTTTAGTTTTAAAACTGAGGTAATTATTTGTTGCGATTGGGGATTTGCTGTTGCGGTAAAAGCAGCGATCGCTATTTTTGTTCCTGGGGGTTTATGCTTTAATAATTCTTTTCGTACTATTCCTAAACGTCGATAAGCAGGACGGAAGGTTTCTCCCCATTGAACTAAACAATGAGCTTCATCTAAAATAAGTCCATCAATGATTAATTTAGGATCACTTAAAACTTGCCATACTGGCATACTTAATAAGGTTTCTGGAGATAGATAAAGTAATTTTATTTGTTGGTTTTGAACTGCTTTTAAAGTATTTTTTCGTTGATTTCTGGGTATTTCATTATGAAGTAAGGCGGCAGGTAGATTGTTTTGTTGAAGTTCTCTAACTTGATTTTCCATCAAGGCAACTAAGGGAGATACTACTAAAGTTAACCCCTGTTGCAGTAAAGCGGGAAGTTGGAAACAGATAGATTTTCCTCCACCTGTTGGCATCACAATCAAAGCATCCTGAGAAGCCAACAGACAGCGTATAATTTCTCCTTGAGGGGGTCTAAAATCTTTATAACCCCAAATGCGTCGGAACTCCTGAAGAACTTTCTCCCAGGTCGTTTTTTCTTCATTCATAGATTAAGATAGATTAAGTTTAGATGATCTAATTAATCGATTTTGATCGATCTAACCTTAACCTATCTTTTTGAGTTTACCCTAATGAGTTTTAGATTGATTTTATTTTAAGTTATCAGAAAGATTGGTTTTAAAAACCTGCCTTTCGCGGCTTAAATATCCGTTACAACAACAACTTCTGACTTGGGGACTTCGCTAAGGGGTAACAGTTCGGTAAAGGCGAAATGCCCAGAATGACAGGATAGCTGCCATAATGAAAATGATCAGGGATAACCATAAAGGAGCTACTATTACACCTACTTTAGCAGACCAGCCAAAGATGATTCTGAGCAGGTGGAAAACGCCAATCAGAGAAAAAATAGAACCTGAAATTATTAAATAGAACTTGTTATTCATGTTTCTTTCCTCCGCTTAGATTGATATAGTGAAGCGTCTAATATTATTGTATCAAATACTAATGGAGTAATTGACCATAGTTAAATCAGAAGTAAATTATCATTACCTCTGACTTAGAGTAAAATAATCAATGAGATTATTTAATCATATTTTCTGACGGTAAGAGGATAAAATAGTAGTTAGAGATATTTGAATTAGTTCAGACCTGCCAAAACCAGCAGGTTAGTACAATGGAGAATCTCCTAAATTTGGCGTAGCGGATTCGGGGGATTTTCAATCAAATCCTGTATAAAGTAGATAATTTTGGAAAAGAAGATGGAAGAGTTTAATTTAGGTGATGCTGCACACTGGACTCCAGAAGCTAAGATGAAGCTAAAAAATATTCCTTTTTTTGTCAGAACTCAAGCTCGTCAAAGGATTGAAGAATTAGCAAGAATAACAGGTTCAGAGGAAATCACTGTTGAAATGGTAGAACAAGCGCGTTTAGAGTTTGGACAATAAGCTTTAACTTAGTTTATTTAATTACTAGGAAAAATACATACTAGGAAAAATTAAAAATTTTTAATTTTTCTTTTATTTTACATCTTCATTACTTAGATTTCACTGTATTAAAATTTAGATATAGTTTTTCTGAGGTGAATATTTATGATGTCTCAATCTACTTTATCGAGTGATCACTGTATGATTCCAGTGATTAGATCTCCCAATGATTACCAAGTCTTTCGCATTAGTCCCCATGATACTAATCGCTTAGCAATTATTTTTGATTCTACGACAGCTGATGATTCTTTGACTGTTTGTGTAGAAATTTTTGATCCTGGAGGAAGCACCCCAACTCATCGTCATAATTTTGCTGTGGAAATGTTTTTTATCCTTAAAGGTGAGGGTTTAGCTATCTGTGACGGTAAGGATATTCCTCTTCATGCTGGAGATAGTTTATTAGTTCGTCCAACGGGTATTCATGAGATTAGGAATATTGGAAATAAACGATTGTATGCTTTGTGTTTTATGGTTCCCAATGAAGATTTTTCGGAATTAATTCGTAGTGGTATTCCTGAAATTTTTGATGAGGAAGATTTAGCAGTTTTACAAGGACATAAAACTATGTTGATTGCTTGATTTTAAAACTAAATATATTTTTTATTGTAAAATGTTTAAAATTAAACGAGAAACCCTCTCAATGAGAACCAGGGATGGTATTCGTCTTGATGCTGATGTTTATTATCCCGATTCTTCAGAGTCTTTTCCTATCTTATTAATGCGCCAACCCTATGGTAGAAAAATTGCTTCTACTGTAGTTTATGCTCATCCAATTTGGTATGCTTCCCAAGGTTATATCGTTGTCATTCAAGATGTTAGAGGAAGAGGAACATCTGAAGGAGAATTCAACCTTTTTACCCATGAAATTGAAGATGGAATTGATACAATTAATTGGGTTACTCAACTTCCCAATAGTACGGGTAAAGTTGGAATGTATGGTTTTTCCTATCAAGGAATGACTCAATTATATTGTCTTTCCCAGGAATCAACAGCTTTAAAAGTAATTTGTCCAGCTATGATCGCCTACGATTTATATCATGATTGGGCCTATGAAAATGGGGCTTTTTGTTTACAAGGAAATCTGGGATGGGCAATTCAATTAGCAGCAGAAACCGCTAGATTAAAAGGGGATACTATCACTTTTCAAAAATTATATGCTGCTTCTCGAAATTTACCTTTATCTGATGCAATTCCAGCCAATCCTAATTTACTCCAAGAATTAGCCCCAGATTCATTTTATCATGATTGGTTAACCCATCGAGATTTTGATGATTATTGGGCGAATTTATCACCGAAAAACTTGATTAAAAATATTGATTTACCAATGTTACATATTGGGGGATGGTTCGACCCTTATTTACGAGGAACTCTCAATCTTTATCGAGAAATGATATCTCGTAGTCAATTTCCTCAACATCTGATTATTGGACCTTGGGGACATCTTCCCTGGGGTCGCAAAGTAGGTTCAATAGATTATACTAAAGAAGCAATTAGTCCTATTGATCAAATACAACTTGATTGGTTCGATTATTTTCTCAAAGGTAAGGCAAAACAGTTTTTAAATCAACCTCCAGTGTCTTTATTTGAAATGGTAAGTAATCAATGGAGATATTTTGATTCATTCCCCAAAAATAACCAAGTTTCTTATTATTTAGCTAGTGAAGGATTAAGCAATATTCGAGAAGATGAAGGAAAATTAGTTACATCTCCACCTAGTTTATCTGTTACAGATATTATAGTTCATGATCCTTGGCGACCTGTTCCTGCTTTGGGAGGTCATGCTAGTATCCCATCAGGGTCTTTTGAACGGTCTAATATTGATATTCGTAGTGATGTTTTGACTTATACTTCTGAACCGTTAACAGAAGATTTAAGCATCATTGGTGAGGTTGTAGTTGAAATATATTGTACTGCGGATGCAGATAGTTTTGATCTATGTGCAGTTTTATCTACAGTTGACAATCAAGGGAAGGTTTATAATTTTACTCAAGGATATATTCGGGTTAATTCTGAAGAGTTACCTATTAAAATTCCTTTGCAAGCAACTTGTATGAAAATTACTCAAAACCATTGTCTTAGATTAAGCTTGAGTGGTGCTTGTTTTCCAGCTTATTCAGTTAATACAGGGACAGGAAAGCTACCTAAAGATGAACAGCTAATTGACGCTAAAATTATTACTTTAACGGTTAATTCTGGGGGTAATCAATCTTCTAAAATCTTACTAAGTATTTGAACTAAATTTTGTTAATTGCTGCTGTAAAATAGTATAATCAGTAGATGAATAAGAAACAACGTAAAACCTATGATGATATTTTTGCTGAACCTATCCGACGTAATATAATTTGGAATGACGTAGTAAATTTAATTAAAGCAATAGGAGGAAAAGTTACTCAAGGAAATGGTTCAAGAGTTCGTTTTGATCTCAATAATATTTCACTAAATATTCATTCACCTCATCCTCAGAAGGAACTAAAAAGATATCAAGTCAAAGCTATTCGTGAGTTTTTAATTAATACTGGAGTTGACTTATGAAATATAAAGGATATGAAGCTATTATCGAATATGATGAGGAAGATCGTCTATTTGTTGGTCGAGTTATTAACACTCACGATATCATTGTATTTGATGGTCTTTCTGTTGATGAATTAGAACAGTCTTTTCATAATGTCATTGATGAATATTTAACAGATTGCCAAGTTTTAAATAAAACCCCTGATCAACCTTTATCTCAGTCAATAATAAAAGCAAAGATCACATAATACATCAGGGTTAAAATCCCAATTATTCCTCTAAATCAAATCCTAATTCTTGTAATCATTTAGCTAATTTATCAGCGCGTTGCTTTTCAGTTTCAGCGCGGTTTCTTTCGGTTTCTGCCTTTTTTTCTTCAGTTTCAGCACGTTGTCTTTCCATTTCCGCACGTTGTCTTTCCTGTTGAACTTGATAATCTAACTCGATGGAAGTCAAAAAACGTTGTCCATCAGGACGATAGATTTCTAAACCCGATGAA
>DLXW01000245.1:4754-5338 GCA_003448685.1 Cyanothece sp. UBA12306 | reverse complement strand
TTTTTTGGAATTTAGGATAACCCCGATTATGGTTTTAATATATCGCCACAATTGACCCATAAACTGTTGATTATCTAAATTAATAGTGACTGATGAGGAAAAGAGATTACCCGACAGTTTTCACCGAGGTTTATCTATAATTCAGTTGACTGTAATTGACTTTGCGCCCTATCAATAGCTTGACGAATTTGCTCAAAACCGGTTCCACCATAACTATTACGGGCAGCTACCACCTGTTTAGGGGCGATCGCCTCATAAATATCGGCTTCAAAAGCCTGATGCAAAGCTTTCCATTCCTCCAGGGATAAATCCTTGAGCAATTTACCGGCCGCAGCACTGGTTTTAACTACCTTACCCACTAAATTATAAGCTTCCCGAAAAGGAATCCCTTTAGCTGCCAAATAATCAGCCACATCTGTCGCATTAGAAAAATCTTCCGCCACCGCTTGAGATAAGCGTTCTTGACGGAACTTAATTCCTTCAGCTAACAGAATAGTCATGGCTTCTAAACAGACTTTAACGGTTTTGACTCCATCAAAAATGGCTTCTTTATCCTCCTGTAAATCCTTATTATAAGCCAAGGG
>DLXW01000245.1:0-4558 GCA_003448685.1 Cyanothece sp. UBA12306 | reverse complement strand
CAAGGGTAACCCTTTCATTAAGACTAACATCCCTTGTAAATGACCAAAAACGCGGCCGGCTTTCCCCCGCACCAATTCAGGGACATCGGGGTTTTTCTTTTGGGGCATAATACTTGAGCCCGTAGCACAGCTATCTGTCAAACTGATGAAACTGAACTCCTGGGAAGACCAAAGGATCATTTCCTCGCTTAAACGGCTTAAATGAACCATGATTAAACTAGCTGCATTGAGAAATTCAATGGCAAAATCGCGATCGCTAACTCCATCTAAACTGTTCCCATAAATACCTTCAAATTCTAATAATTCCGCACTATAATGGCGATCAATGGGAAAAGTCGTCCCTGCTAATGCACCGCACCCCAAAGGGGAAATGTTAGTCCTAGCGTAAATTTCCCCTAACCGTTCCCAGTCTCTTTGAGCCATCTGAAAATAGGCTAAGAGATGGTGAGCTAAACTGATCGGTTGGGCTCTTTGTAGGTGAGTATAGCCTGGAATAAGGGTTTCTATATTGTTTTGAGCATGATCCAATAATATACGCTGAAATTCTCTCAATTGGCAACGAATTTGAGTGATTTGATCCCGTAGATAGAGACGAATATCCGTTCCCACTTGATCGTTACGCGATCGCGCGGTATGGAGTTTTTTACCCACATCCCCGACAATTTCTGTTAATCGCCTTTCTACTGCAAAGTGAACGTCTTCTTGATCAATACCAGGGTTAAACTGTCCCTCTTGGTATTCTTGACGAATTTGTTCTAACCCTTGCACCAGTTGTTGGGCTTCGGATTGGGAAATAATGCCAGTTTTAGCTAACATTTGGGCATGGGCAATAGAACCGGTGAGATCGTACTCGATTAATTCGATATCAAAGCCAATACTGGCGTTAAATTGAACAATAGCAGGATGAAGACTACCTTCAAAGCGATCACTCCAAGTTTTTTGTTTGGTCACAGCAACCCCTTATAAACAGTTAATAAAATCATTAGTTAGCACTTAACCATTAAATTAATCCTCAAGAACTGGTAAAAGTCCGAAACATATAGCCTAGGACAAATCCGATTCCTAAAGCCCAAATTTGACCTGACTCAACGAAATTCTTCCATGATTTTTGAAAATCAGCAATAATGTCTACATCTTCAAAATTTTGAGCTAGAATATGGACTAATCCTAAATTAGGAATGCTTTCCCAGCATAATTTATCCTGCCAAAAAGACAAGTCTATCAATCCGATGCTGATGGTTAGATCTAATAGCATAATTTAAAGCTTTCCTTTTCAAAGAGCTTACACCACTGATTTTACCTGCATAACGACCAAAGTCATATCATCGCTTTTATCATTTTCTGAACCCACAAACTGTTCCACCTGTTCAAATAGATAATCTAGAATCGTTTGGGGATCATTTCCCTTTTGACAAGCTGCTTGAAAGGCTTTGATGAGATTTTCTTCATCGAAACGATCTCCATTTTGACTCACGGCATCAGTAAAGCCATCAGTGTAATAAAGAATGGTATCTCCTGAAGCTAATTGAACTTGACCATCGCCGTATTCAGAATCGGGATCTAATCCAATTAACATCCCTTCAGTATCTAATTTTTCAATCTTTTGCTTAGCAGACTGCCACCAAAGGGGTGGATTATGAGCAGCATTACTAAAGGAAAGACTACGAGTTTGGGGATCATACTCAGAATAAAAAAGAGTGACAAAGCGGTGGGAATTATCCAAATCCGCATACATAACTCGATTGAGATGCTGAAGAATTTTGCCAGGAGAATGACGGTTAAGAACTTCTGCTCTGAGCATACCTCTAGTCATCGTCATAATCAATCCTGCGGGAACTCCTTTACCCATTACATCCCCCACAACTATACTCCAGGGAACACAATCGGCTAATTCGTTTTTCTTACCTTGTTGATCTTGCCGTAATTGATCGTAGTTAGTGGGAATAAAATCGTAGTAGTCTCCTCCGACTCGGTTCGCTGTTTGACAACGAGCTGCTAATTCCACGCCTTTAATTGTGGGACATTTGCGTGGCAACAAACGCAGTTGAATCTCCGAGGCAATTTCTAATTCTCGATCAGTACGTTCTTTAGAACGCAGTTCCACGGTTAATTCATTATTAGCAATAGCTACGGCGGTTTGATCGGCGACTAACTGGAGTAATTTTCGTCGGGTTTGAGTCCAAATATACTCAGGATTGGTACTAAAGACATAAAGACGACCTCTTTCAATATTTTTAACCAGAATTGGTGTATTATACAGCCGAATTTTTGTTCCTAACCCCTGGCGAATTTGCTCGTCTAAGGACATCGGTAAGGCTGGTGTTACTGATTTATGATTAGTTTGATTAATAATCTCGCTCAGTATCTGCTGAATCTCTTGTCCTGTTTGATGCTCTTGACAATGTAATTGTTCTAAAGATACCTGACCATTAGGTTTATATAAAATCAAAGCACTACCTTCGGCATCGGTAACTCGTGCTGTCATCAAGGGGGTCAATTCTAAAAATTGATTAAGATTGTTAAAGCTCCGTAGGGCAAATCCTAGAGAACTTAACAAATTTTGAATTTTATTTTGTTCTCTATAGAGACTAGCAACCAGTTCTTTGAGAGCAAAGACGGGTGTGGCATCATTCTTGAAGCCACTCGATGGTCGATTTTTAGCTGGGTAGGGCTGGCGGTTAATGGGCACAGCAGTCATATATAAATCCTAGACCTTAGGCGTTGCGGGTGATTAGTTGTCTAGTTGCGATTAACGCGAATGGTTCCCTTAAACGCTGAGGTCTGATATGTTTAGTTTTTGAGTTAGAGATAACTCTTTAAAACAGTTAGGGCTGGTTAATCATAGCGTTAATTAGCTCTAATGCCAATGGATGCTAGGAAAAATTTTATTTTTAATTGTCTAAGGGAATTTTTTTGGTTGACCGACGGGTTGAAACTCTGAATTTTTCCCTCATTGAGGAGCGATTCCTTATTTTTAAAGCAGTTTTCTCGTCAATCCCTGTACAACATAATATCATTTCTCAAGAATCATGAGCAATTTTTTAGATTATTTTTCTCAACAAGCGTCCTTATACGTTAAATATAGACCTCAATATCCGTCTGCCTTATTTGAGTATTTAGTTTCCATAGTTTCCCAAACAGACTGTGCCTGGGATTGTGGTTGCGGTAACGGTCAAGCTTCAGTTAGTCTGAAGGCTTATTTTAATAAGGTTATTGGCACTGATCCCAGTGCGTCCCAAATTGCTAATGCAGTGCAAGAAGAAGGAATTATTTATCGCGTTGAACCTGGAGAAAAGACAACAATTGAGAGTCAATCTATCGACTTAGTGACTGTTGCGCAAGCACTTCATTGGTTGAAGCAGGATATTTTCTATGAAGAAGTTAGGCGAGTATTGAAGCCTTCAGGAATTATAGCTGTTTGGAGTTATTTATTGATGGAGATTGATGAGGGAATAGATCAATTAATTAGAAAATATTATCGGAATATAGTAAGAGACTATTTTCCGCCAGAAATTAAATTAATTGAAGAGCAATATCAAACTATATATTTTCCCTTTCAAGAGCTAGATGCTCCTAAATTTTCTCTAGAAGCAAGGTATTCTTTACCTGAGATTCTAGCATTTCTCGAAACTTGGTCAGGTACCCAAAATTATATCTCTGTTCATCAGAGGAATCCTCTCGACCAAATTGAAGATGATTTAACAGCAGTTTGGGGAGACATAACAACATCAAAATTAGTGCGATGGCCTCTATATTTGCGATTAGGAAGATTAAAGGAATTAGCCTAGAGGTCAAGATACTCGACTAATTCCTCGAGTTTAAGCAATTTAATCAATGAAATGGACTGAGATTAGTCGATGGAATATCATCATCAAATAGGTTATCCCACTCGTCTTCCTTGGTTTTGTTAGAAGTTTCATTAGTCTGAGATTGCTCTTTTGCATCTGATGAAAGCAGATTCATTAATTCTTCACTCGAATCATCTAAATCCGAATCTAAAAGAGCAGCAAAAGGATCATTTGGATCTGCGGCAGCTGTTTCCGATTCTGATTCAAAGAAATCAGCAAAAGGATCTTTATTTTCGTTGCTGAGATTTTCTTCTAAATGAGCAACTGTTTCTGCTTCAGTAGGTAGCATTTCCAAAAAGTCTAAATCTTGATTGGTTTCTTGCTGTTGCACAAAATCAGAAGATAGGTCGTCTTTTGCTCCAAAACTAATTTCAGTAGCTTGAGATTCCATTTCTTCATCATTTTCAAGTATTTCTAACAATTCGCGATCAGCGTTTGAAACCTCTGTTTTTGCTTCTAATGAGTCTAAACTTAATTCTTCTAAGCTATCCAAAGATAAGTTGTCTACTTCCTCCACACTTAATTCTTCAACTAATTCTTGATGATCAATCTCAGAAATAACTGCTACATTTTCAAGCACTGGTGTGTTTTCTTCTGGACTAGATTCTTCTAATAAGCTATCCAAAGATAAGTTGTCTACTTCCTCCACACTTAATTCTTCAACTAATTCTTGATGATCAATCTCAGAAATAACTGCTACATCTTCAAGC
>DLXW01000307.1:2914-3857 GCA_003448685.1 Cyanothece sp. UBA12306 | reverse complement strand
TTGCAAGAGGTCTAGTCAATACCTTGATATTTCTCCTGTTATCATTAGTGGCTTGATGGCGTTGGGAATTGTTCGATTTATTGGCATGGGTACAGGGAATAAAGGTCTGTATATTGTGGGGGGTGTCGCTTTAATTTTAGCTATGATGTTTAAACAAATTGGTCAGGTTAAAGGCGCAAGAAAACGTCTTGGTCAATGAACAATTAACAATTAACAAGTAACAATTTAGAATTGATAATCAACAAGAAATCATTTATAATTATTAATGAATAATAGCTGTTGATTATTGATAATTAAGCTAAAGATGAAACTGTATTAAGGTGAAAGCCTTAAATGTTTAACCGAAACCAACAGGAGAATGAAATGCAGATTATTATTGAACTGCCTGACGATATCCAAACGAGAATGGAGGAACAATGGGGGAATCTTTCTCAGAAAATGATAACTAATTTGGCACTAGAAGCTTATCAAAATCAATTGATTAGTACCGCAGAATTAGGGAAAATATTAAATTTATCTTCTCGTTTAGAAGTTCATCAATTTCTTAAAGATGCAGGGGTTTATCTTAATTATGATGAAGAAGAACTAGAAAAAGATTTAATGACACTTCAGGAATTAAGACAACAATGATTATTATTTCTGATACGTCTCCTATCTGTTATTTAATTTTAATTGACTGTATTGAAGTGTTACCAATCTTATATAAAACTGTAATTATTCCTCAAGCTGTTTATCAAGAACTAACGGCTGAAGCTACACCTAAAGCTGTTAAAGAATGGATACAAAATTATCCCGATTGGTTAATTATTAGAAACATAACTAATTCTTCTGATTCAGAACTTGATAAATTAGATAGAGGAGAACGAGCAGCCATTATATTAGCAGAAGAAATCAATGCTAATTTACTGATTGTTGATGATAGAGCAGCAAGAACTATGGCTAC
>DLXW01000307.1:0-2731 GCA_003448685.1 Cyanothece sp. UBA12306 | reverse complement strand
GAGCAGCAAGAACTATGGCTACTCAAAGAGGATTAACAATTATTGGTTTATTAGGTATTCTGATTGATGCTGCTAAAAATAATCTCATTGATTTGCCTACTAAAATTAATCAGTTACAAGAAACCAGTTTTTTTATTTCTCCTAAATTATTACAATCTATTCTCTCTAAATATCAAGAAAACTTGTGAATAAAAAACCGTTTGAATGATTAATTAGTAATAAAAATGTTCTTAAGAAAACTTAAAGGGGGAATTTAAAATGATGGCGTTAACCCATAGTGTGATCGCAGCAGCATCGGTCAGTTTTGCTTTAGGTGAAGTATCGCCATTAGTAACAGGTTTGGCTATTATTGGCTCACAATTACCTGATTTAGATACGAGTACATCACTTATTGGTCAAGTTTGTTTTCCTATTAGTAGTTTTATTGAGGATAGATTTCCTCATCGTTCAATCACTCATTCTTTCTTGGCAACGGTCTTTTTTACCTTGTTATCTTTTCCTTTATTTTACTTCGGTTACTTACCTTTAAAAGCATGGTTAGCTTTACCATTAGGTCATTTAGTAGCCTGTTTTTCTGATACGTTTACTAAGCAGGGAGTCCAGTTATTTTTCCCTAATCCGGTTTGGTGTGTTTGTGGGTCTAATCCTAACAGAAGATTGACCACGGGAAGTCCTGCGGAATATTGGGTTTTAGCAGGTGCAGTGGCTTTATTAGTGGTGAATATGAAGTTAATGAATGCGGGGGGACTTGTACAAACTGCTAGTCAACAATTGGGATTGAAAACAGGAATATTAAATGCTTATAATGCTTCAGCACAGACTCATCATGTCTATGCAGAAGTTGATGGAGTCTTAGCTATTGATAGTCGCGAAGCTGATGGGAAATACTTTATTATTGGGGTGGAAGGTTCAGAATTTATTGTACAGCAAGGAGAAGACATTTTTAAGACTGGTTCTCAATTAATTACTAATCGACTGACTACTACGGTAGGAGGTTCTGCTAATACGATTATTCAGACTTTAAGTTTTAATGATGAAGATGCCATTGAGTCACTTCAACAACTTAATAATTCTTATCCTAATGCTGCTATTTATTTGACAGGAAATTTAACCATTGATTTCCCTGAAGAGGTTAAAATTAAGATAGAACCAGAAGAATATACGGTGATTGAGTTAACAGGGAGTAGTCTTAAGTTGAGTTGGTGTCCTGTCTCCGAGGCGTTAAGTTATTTAAAAGACCAGTATGCAGTAGGAACATTGACAGCTAAGATTATTACTCCAAGACCTTTTTAAAGAGTATATTATCTAAGGATTTCTTTAATTTCCTTCAGTACCTCAGCTAAAAAAGGAGCATTTGATTGAATTACATTATTCTCATTTCCATCATGTTTATGATGAGGAAAAGTTGGAAGATTTAGTTTTCGGTGATGTTCAGTATTATCATAGCGAAAAATTAGATTATTCTGCTCATCCATATATTGATAAGTATACATTTTTCTGTCGATAGAAATTTCAACATAGACAAATTCTCGAAAATGGAGTAAGGAGTTATCTTTGAAGTTAATCTTTCCTTTGATAAACCCTTCATATAATCCTCTTTTATCTTCTTCAATCTGATAAGATTCCACTATTTCAGAGGATTGAATTAAAAACTGAATTTGCATAAAATAATCTTCAATCAACAAAATGAATTTCCTCGATAGACTCTTTTGTTTGTTGTAAATGTTCTAACATTCTAGATTCTCCAATCCATTCATCAAAATCAAAACTATGAGGTAATTCATCATTATTAAAGCGATTAATAAATTCTTCTGTTGATAATTGATATTGATGTTCAAATGAGAGGAGACGTTCTTTTGTTTTTTTGATTCCTGCTTGAACACTATGTAATCTTTCTGATAAAGCACTTTCAATGATTCGTCTGAGAGATTCGGGATCTTTTGACTTGATTTTTAATTCAGCCATGTTTTTTTGTTAGAATTGATTAAGTAATTTTATTGGAGAAGTCTTCGTAATCACTATTATTACTATTTTAATCTATTAATTATTAATTAGACAACCATTAGTCAAGGAGTTTTTTATGAATGATTATGAGCAATATGAAGCTGATTGTCAAAAGATAAGAACAGCCAATCAGAAGCTATTAACAGATTTTGAAAGCTGGTTAAAATCATCAGGTTTATCACAAAAAACTATCAAGAATCATCTTTCTAATGTTGATCTTTACATTAACGAATATTTACTTTATGAAGATGCAGTACAAGCGAAAGACGGTATTGATAATGTAAGTGAGTTTTTAGGTTATTGGTTTATAAAAAAGGTAACATGGTCAAGTAAATCAAGTATCAAAGCTAATGCAGCTAGTCTCAAAAAATTCTATGGTTTCTTACTGGAAGAAGACGTAATTAATAAAGAGGATTTAAACGAACTTAAAGAAACAATCAAAGAGGAAATGAGTGAATGGCTCGAAACAATGGAACGATATGATGATCCATCAATTGAAGATATGTCAGATGTTTGGGTATTTTAATATAATAGAAGAATGTGTACATTAACTGATTAAATTATGGAAATAGGACAATTATTAGGATGGGGAACCGCAGGACTTGTAACTGTTGCTTTTGCTGGTAACGTCTCTATTCCTAATAATAGTCAACAAGGTAAAATAAATGAGAATACAATAGCTCAACTTTCTACTGAACAAACCACTGAAGAAACCCAACAACCTCGA
>DLXW01000239.1:4037-6083 GCA_003448685.1 Cyanothece sp. UBA12306 | reverse complement strand
CCAGGGTTTATTGTTTGATAGAAGTCAGAAGTCAGAAGTAGTTTTTGTAACGAGGATTTATGCCTCGCTCCAAAAACTTTTCGCTTTCAAAAGCCAGGTTTTAGACCCAATAATTTCGATAAATACTAATAATGCTAATAATGCTGATAATGTAATAAATAAAGACAATAATTACTGGGAACAAAACGTTAATTTAATTCTAAAATTTAGCGGCTCTTTAGGATTCATATTAAGCATTTATCTGAATGGCTATTACAAGAAAATACGAGAAAATATCGAAGCATATAATATTGATAAATCAGAATAGAACAGAAAGGTTGATACAAACTCGTATCACTATTTCTACAGGACTACCTAACCGTAAAATATTATAGCGTTTCTCGAACTCATGAGATACACCCAACTCCTATCTCCTACCTCGAAAGGATAACCTCTGTACCTCACAAGTAGGAGAAATGCTATACTTTATGTAAATAATATTTTAAACAAAGTTAAGGAGCTAAATCTCAATGCTAATTATCAATAACGAAAAGTTGCTAGATTTTCTTCAATTTACCTATACTTTACAGGAAATAAAGATTATATCCGAATTTTTGGAGGATCAAAATACTTTTAATTTTCCCTGTCTTGAAAGTGGATTATTTTCAGCAGCAACTCTTACAGAAGACGCAGAATATACGGGTTATACAAGTGTTTGGGTAAGGGATAATATCCATGTTGCCCACTCCCATTATGTCTTAGGAAACTTTGCTATAGCATCAAGAAATGCCCAAGCATTAATGAACTATTTTCATAAATATAAACATCGCTTTGAAAAGATTATTGATGCTGGAACCGTTCCTGAAAACGTCATGGAACGTCCCCATATTCGCTTTGATGGAGTGACTTTAACAGAAATAGATCAACAGTGGGCTCATGCTCAAAATGACGCGTTAGGCTACTTTTTATGGTTCTATTGTAAGCTAATTATAGATGGAAAAATAACGCCAAAACCAGAAGATTTAAAAACCTTGGCTTTGTTTCCTCTGTATTTTCAAACTATTGCTTATTGGCAAGATGAAGATAGTGGACATTGGGAGGAAATCCGCAAAATAGCAGCTTCTAGTATGGGGGTAGTTGTTGCTGCTTTAACTTCCCTTAAAGAAATGTTGATTGCCCAACCTAATTTAGCAGAAAATCTTAGCTATCAAGAGCAAACTATAACAATTAATTTTGTTGATCAATTACTCCAAAAAGGAAACCAAGAGTTAGACAAAATCCTGCCTTTTGAATGTATACAAGCAGGAGAAAAAAGGAGGGAATATGATGGAGCATTACTATTTTTAATTTATCCTTTAAAAGTTGTTAACGAGAATCAATCAGAACATATAATCCAAAATGTAAGCAACAATTTGCAAGGAAATTATGGGATTAAAAGATATTTAAAAGACTCCTTTTGGGCAGCAGATTATAAAGAAAAATTAGACCCAGAAGCAAGAACCGTAGATTTTAGTGAGGATATGTCTTTTCGAGATTCCTTAATCCAAGAAAACCAAGAAGCACAATGGTGCATTTTTGATCCAATTTTATCAATCATTTTTGGACTTAAATTCCAAGAAACCCATCAAGAAAAGTATCTAGAACAACAAACATGGTACTTAAATAGATCTTTAGGACAATTAACTTCAAAAGACTGTCCAGCAGGAGAATTGAAGTGTCCCGAACTTTATTATCTAGAAAAAGGTCAATATGTACCCAATGATGTTGTTCCCTTACTGTGGACTCAAGCTAACCTCAGCATGGCCTTAAAATTTATGGAAGATAGTTTAAAATTATGAATTATAAATTATGAATTATGAGTATCTCTATGTCTGATAAAATTGTGGTAGCAATGGATATGTCAGAAATGGGGCAAGAAGTCTTTAGAAATGCCCTATCATTATCTTTAAACAATAATTCTCAGTTAATGTTACTTCACGTTCTCTCTGGAGAAGAAGAAAATAGTCCTTTACCCATTCCCCCTGACTTAAAACAATTATATCCTGCTCAGGGAAATGATTTAACCCT
>DLXW01000239.1:2237-3825 GCA_003448685.1 Cyanothece sp. UBA12306 | reverse complement strand
GGGAGGAATTCGAACAAATAGGACTTAATACCCTAAAATCTCGTCATGAAGAAGCAATCCAAGCAGGAGTTAAAGCAGAATATCAACAAATTGCTGGAACTCCTGGAAAAAGTATCTGTAAAGTTGCTGCTGAATGGAAGGCAGATCTAATTGTGGTAGGACATCGGGGATTATCAGGACTTAAGGAATTACTTTTAGGAAGTGTTAGCAATTATGTCCTACATCATGCACCTTGTTCTGTGTTAATAGTGCAACCAAAAAAAGTAAACAATAAATGAACTTTGTCAGCAAAACATATTTAGCTAAAGAAAGGGTTAATTTATCGTGAGTAACTCGAATTTAAAACTATCGTTAAAGACAATACTATTTGAGCGATAGCCCATGAGTCAATACTTTTTAATTGAGTCAAAAAGTCCTTTCGAGTCAACAGAGGTTAGTTATAATTACCAAATTGCATCTGATTTAGCCAAGTCAGGCCATGAAGTTACCTTGTTTTTGGTAGAAAATGGGGTTCTAGCAAGCCGTTCATCTATTATTCCCTCTGAATTAGCAAATATTAGTCCGGTCAAAGTCTTAGCAGATAATTTTTCCCTCGAAGAAAGGGGAATTGAGTCTTCAGAAATCAGTTCCAATATTCAAGTCTCTAACGTAACATCAATTGTAGAGGCTATGGGACAAGGACAAAAAACAATGTGGCTTTAAACTAAGAGGAGAATTAACGAGGATGAGTACAACAACTCTAACATTTTTATTAATGGATGCACCCTTTGAACAACAAAGGACAACCACAGCTTTTCGGATGATAGATGCTGCTCTAGAAAAGGGTTATGATGTTAATGTTTTTACCTATGAAGGGGCAGTTTCTTTATCTTTTGCCCTACAAAAACCCCACGCTAATAGCATTCACGGCAGAACTTTTGAAGAAGAAAATCATCCTTTAACCAAAGATTGGGTTGCAGCTTTACAGAATAAAGCTAAAGAAAAAGGCTGTCAATTTGATTGGGTAAATTGCGGTCTTTGTGTCGATGAAAGGGGCGTACAAGAAGCAATTGAAGGCTGTCGTCGTGGTGGCCCTAAAGACTTTTGGGAATGGGCGATCAAGTCTAATTCAACTCTAGTAATTGGTACAAGATAGGAGAAAAAAACACAAATGAAAGCACTACAAATTATTGAATCAGCCTATCGTTGTATCGTAGAAGAACAAGATGATCCTGCAATTTGGATAGTTCAAGTTTTGAAAACAGCAGGCGGAGAAGTGGACATTTTATTAAAGGGAAATGCTGTTAATTATGCCATCGCTGGTCAAGGAAATGAGGGGTTAACTTTGGGATCTTGGCAACAAACTTGTCCGGCCAAAGTAGACCAAGATTTACAACAGGCCCTTGATGCGGGGTTAAAAGTCTACGCGATCGCCGAAGATATTAGCTTAAGGGGTATTCCTGAAGCTAAATTACTCGGTGGTATTCAAAAGTTATCCCGTCAAGAATTACCAAATTTATTTGAACAGTACCAACAAGTTTGGCATTGGTAAAGTAGAATCTTTTGTAGGGTGGGTATTGCCCACCTTTAACGAAGTCAGAAGTCTCCA
>DLXW01000239.1:0-1968 GCA_003448685.1 Cyanothece sp. UBA12306 | reverse complement strand
TTGTTTTTGTAACGGGGATTTAGACCCAAATTATTTCGATAATAACCAAAGTCTAATAATTAATTATTATATTCTCTCCATTGTTATGTGATGATTTTTTTTCTTTTAGCCCAACTACCAAGAAAATTCTTCATTTCGTTTACACGTTCAAGAGGATTATCATTGCCATCTTTTTCCTTAAAAATAAAACTATTTGGTTGGAGATTCTCTAATAAAGTCTGAACAACCTGATCTGATTTTCTCTGTTGACGAAATCCTGGATTAAGCCAATGAATAAACATAAAATAACCCCGATCTGAAAAATAGTTAAATGTACTTTTAGCCTCAGGAATATCTTGAATAGAACAGAGTACGATTCTCGGATTCTTGTCCTTTATTATATCACCAACATACCTTTCTCTTTCTTGTGGTGATCCACTGACCAAAAATAATTCAACTATTATATCACCAACAGACAATTTTCTTTCTTCTGGCGAACCGTTGATCAAAAAAATATCAACACACTTATCACCTATATTAAGTTTACGTAATTTTCTTCCCGTTTTAACTTTTTGGCCAAACAGGGTATTCCAGGTACGACTTTTACCAGAATTTTGACTACCTAAAACAATAATAACAAGATTTGCTAAATCATCTATTTTTGATATAATTTCTGGTGACACAATTTCCTGATTCATAATTTATTTTGTATTTTTTTGATAAACCTTACTATAAAAATAGCATTATACTATAGTTCCAGATATTAACTGGGATGATGCTTGATCTAAAACTAAAGTCGCATCAGTATGTTGACGTAAAATAGAAGCAGGACAAGCAGAATTAATATCATCTTTCAGCATTGTTTTAATCACCTTGGCTTTGCTTATTCCTGACGCAAGACAAAGAATTTTTTTAGATAATAAAATCATCGGAATAGTCACCGTTAAAGCATACTGAGGAACTTGATTAAGATTGGAAAAATGACCTTGATCAACTTGTACTTGACGGGTTTCTTGTTCAAGACGAACTAACTTAACCCAGTAGGGATCATCAAAGTTAGCAACTCGGGGTTCATTAAAGGCTAAATGTCCATTGGTTCCTATCCCTAAACAGCATAAATCAATGGGTTGTGCTTGCAAAAGTTTGGTGTAGCGATCGCATTCTTTGACCGGTTCTAAGGTGTCTCCTTGGAGATAATGAAAAACTTGAGGATTAACTCTTTTTTCTACTTTTTCTCGGAGATAATAACGAAAACTAGCGGGATGTTCTTTGCTAATTCCTAGATATTCGTCTAAATGAAATAATTTTAAACGACTCCAATCAATTTTGGCGTTAGAAATTAAAACATCCAAAAATTTTAATTGGGAATTTCCTGTGGCTAATAATATGGCTGCTTCTTGTTTATTTGCTAAAATTGTTTCTAGGTATTCTTGAGCAATTTTAGCTGAGGTTTTAGCTAAACTTTCTTCGGTTTCGGAAATAGAAACTGACAGCTTATCAACAGTTAATTGTTGTTCAAATTTCATCTAGATTATTGAGTAGAATTATTTCTAACTAAACTTGAGGATCAACGCGCTTTTGAGGAACATCTGGAGCGCGTTCTAGATTTTTCAGAGAATAACCCTGTCTTTCTAAATTTTTGACGAATTGATTAGGATTAGTTTGAGGAGAATTAGATGAGTCAGCTTGAGATTTTCTGACTTTTTTGAGTTTTGCTTTTCGTCCCATAATTTTTTACCTCATAAGTTGTCTTATCCTAATTTTAACTTATTTGTTTGATTTTAAATTAATTAGCAATATTATTTTAATAATTGATCAAGTTTATTTATTTTGGTCTCTATTATTAATATATTCTGTGCATTTATTGAAAAGTGGGTTTTCCTTTTTAGTTTTATCACCTAAATCATCATCATTATAAATAGCAAAATCACTATTTTTAACTGTAAATTTACCTTCTGGATTTATAACACCTGTTTGCTTTTTTAACTC
>DLXW01000282.1 GCA_003448685.1 Cyanothece sp. UBA12306 | reverse complement strand
GGTTGCTCGCAACAAAGATTTAAAATCCGTGCAGTTTTCAGCTTGTTTAACCCCTTCTTCTAGGGTTTTTAAGTCTTGAGGGGCATCTTCATCTAAAAAGCAGAGACGGGCTTCTTTTAGCATTGATGTGATAGTTGTTTGGTCTAATTCAAACCTCATAATGGATTACCGATAAGATCAATAATTAATTTAATTGCTGTGCGATCGCACATTTTATTTTTGTAACTAACTCAGAACTACAAGCGAAACCGAGATACGGAAACTTGGAGGGCTTTAACCTGCTCAACTAAGGCTTGGAGGGATTGAACCATAGAAGTGGCTTCTGCGGAGGTTCCTTGGGCTATGGTGGCTACTCCTGCCATTTTTTGATTAATTTGGTCGGAGGCGTGGCTTTGGGCTGTGGTATTGGTTGTAATTTTCTCTAGATATTGGTCAATTTCTTGGCTAGTTCCAGCTAACCCCTGGAGAATTTCCTGGGTTTGTCGCACTAATTGAGTCCCAGTTACCACTTCGGTGGTGCTATTTTCCATGTCTTGTAGAACCTTAGAGGTATCTTCTTGAATGTTTTCCACCAAATCTTGAATATCTTTGGTGGCATCAGTTACCTTAATGGCTAAGCGACTCACTTCTTCGGCTACCACTCGGAAACCTTGGCCATGTTCTCCGGCACGGGCAGCTTCAATGGAAGCATTAAAAGCCAAGAGATTAGTTTTTTCAGAAATTGAGGAAATAATCGTGACAATTTGGGAAATTTCTTGGGAAGACTCCGCCAATTGCTTGAGTTTTTTGGCAGTTCCCCCTACCGATGAGCGGATTTTTTGGATACTACTAACGGTTTGACTCATGGCCAGATCCCCTTCTTCGGCTTGTTGTCGGGCTTGGTGAGCGATTTTTGCGGCTTCATCGGTAGATAGGGCCACGCTTTGGATCGAACTATTAATCTCGGCTACCCCTTGCAGCACTTGGTTAATTTCTTCGGCTTGATTAACGGCTCCTTGGGATAGATTATGAATAGAGTTTTCTTCTTCTATGGCTAACTCACTGACTCGGTTAGCAACCTGTTGCACCTGTAAAACTAATTGATGTAAGGAAGATGTGGTGGCATTAAAAGCATCAGCGACGGAACCGACAACCCCTTCGTTGACTTTAGCCTTAACGGTTAAATCCCCTTTTTGGACTTCTTCAATGTCCATTAGCATTTCGATTACTTCTTGTTGGAGATTTTCTCGGCTCTGTCGCTGTTTCTCGGCTTCTAATTGTTGTTGCTGAGCATATTGGGCTAATTCTTCTTCTTTGGCCACAATACTATCCGCGAGATAGTTAAAGTTGGTGGCTAATTCTCCCATTTCATCGTTAGCGAATTTTTTAGCCCTCACCTCACGGTTCCCCTGAGAAAATTGGGTGGTTACTTTCATTAATTGTTCTAATGGTTTAAGGATCGCTCTTCCTAACAATCTCACTAAGGCTACACTAATCAATAGGACGACAATGGCACTGAGTCCTTGTAGGATTAAACTTTGGGAAATTAGGGTATTTAAAGCTTGATGGGAGGTTCCTCTCACCAGAACAGCGATGGGCTTTCCTTGGGCGTTGAAGAGTGCTTTGGCGGCCATCATAGATGATCCTTTACCTATCCTCACCATTCGAGTAACGGTTTCTCCTTGAGCGGCGATCGCTTGTTCGAGTAAATCTGTATTAGATAAGGCCACATTTTTTTTAGTCATCCCTGCTTCTGTTTGCATTTGGGAGGTGGCGAGGGTAAATTCTCCGGTGGGTTGACGTAGATATACGGCACTATAACCACTCTCAAAAGCTTTAATGGTATGGTTAACCACAGGAGTTTTGACAATATCTCCCGAAATTAAAGCCCCGACAATGGCTGCTTTTCCGTTGCGAACTGGAGTAATAGTATAGCGAATTAAAAATTTAGGTTTAGTTTTTGGCTCAACTCCTATTGCTTTGGCTCGAAGTTGTGCGGTTAGTTCATGTTCTTCGGCTAATTCATCATAGGTAATAATTTCACTAATCTTACTCTGTTGACCTGATTTTAAGGCTTTAGTTACTAACCCGTGGGGATTAAATAAACGAGAGGAAACTTTGATATGTCCTGTCCCAATGGTATTGCCTTGACGATCAACTAGAATGGCAATTTCAATTTTATGTTTGGCAATTTCTTTGGCCAAAATTCCCAACACCGTTCCATCAGCTTTACGATTTTCTGCTGCTGCAATAATGGCAGTATTATTAGCTTGTCCGAGGAAGGCCAATGCCATCTGATCAATTTTTAGATTATAGTTAATTTCTTGTACTTTTAATTCTGCCTTGACTTGGTTGACTAATTGTGCTTTACCATTACTAATAATTAAGATTGCTCCCACTCCAACTAATCCTAAAATAGCCACCATTTCGGAAGTTAATAATACTGCTAACTGTTTAGTTTGAATTGGTAAATCATAAAATCTTCTTAACAGTCGCTGATGCCAGGAAATAAATGGTAAAGGTTTTTCTGGTTCCCTATTACTTGATAAGTCTGCTGAATTTTGATCTAAATTAGGCTTAATATTCAAGTTCTCTAAGGCTTTTTCGGCGATCGCTCTATAAGTTCCTTCTTGATCAATTTCAATCACTTCTTGATAAATAGAGATTGCTCCTGCCAAATCCCCTGATTTTTCTAAGGTATTAGCACAGAGAATTTTATTCAAAGCATCACTATTTTGCTGGTGTTCGGAGGATTTCATAGAATTACCATCGAGTGATTTAATTGAAGCAGAAGAATTGAAAGATTCTAGCATAGTTATGATCCATTTTTAGGTAAGATTCAAGTTAAAGTTTTGACTGATTTTGCTGTCTGAACTACGGAAAAAAATTGCTCTAATTCTAAAATATCAATCGCCGTTCCCTGTCCAAAAATAGTTCCTTTAATAAAAGGTTGATAAAAGGACGGTAAAGACGAACTAACCGACAGAGATTCAGGGTTATCTAAGCTAATAATACCCTGTAATTTATCAACAGTTAAAGCTAAGCGCCTTTGATTTTTTTTAATTTGTTTCTGTAGAATAACTGCCTTCAATGTTGATTTTGATTTATAGGTTTGCTGCTCTAAATCAAAAAAATCTTCGCTATCTAATACCCATAATAAATTTCCTTGGTGATTAATTACTCCCAACCAAAAAGGAGCCATTCCAGGCATTAAATAAAGGTTTTTTGGTTTAATTTCGATAACTTTTACTAGATCTTCTAAAGGGAATGCTAAGTGTACAGACCCCGATAATTCTACACTAAAATATTCCTGTTGCATAATCCTAATTTAAGGGTGAACATGACGCGTAATAGTATCCAAAAATTCTTGAGGAGCAAAAGGTTTTGTAATATAGTCGCTACCCCCTTGACGCAAAGCCCAAAACCGATCAAAAGCTTCAGATTTTGAACTACAAAATAGAATCGGAACTTTCTCCCATTGAGGATTATTACGAATTTTTCGGCACAAGTCTAAACCCGTTTCTCCTTGCATAATTATATCTAATATAATCAAGTCAGGAAGGGGATTATTTTCTAACCATTCCCAGGCATCTTCTGCACTGGAAACCGCCTCATTTTTAAATCCAGCATGAACTAATAACGCAGAAATTAAGTTTCTTTCTGTTGAGGTGTCTTCTACTACTAAAATAATTGGCATTTTGCTTGACCTATCTTAATCAATTGACAAAATTGTAAAAATAAATTTGCTACACTCAAGTAGATGATTGATTAGAAGTAAATCTTTCAACAACTTTAACTAATTCATCTATATTACAGGGCTTTTTTAGGTAGTAAGATGCTCCAGAAAGTTTAGACTGTAATCTACTAACCATCCCTTCTTCTGCTGTTAACATAACGATGGGAATATCCTTGAGAGTTCGAGATTTTTGTAACATTTGAGATAGTTGATGTCCGTCAATTTCAGGCATTTTAATATCCATCAGAATTAACACAGGTTGATGACGAACTAAAATAGTTAAACTAGAGGTGGGATCGGTAATACTTAAAACCTCATAACCAATAGATTGTAAAATATGTTTGATCTGGACTTGAACTGTTTGGCTATCATCAATACAAGCAATGATTGGTTTAGGTGCGTAACTAACTTGTTTGGTTGATTTTTGTGTTAGATTGACAACTGAATCCTCCGTCGTATTGGATAAAGATTGGGGTAATTCTTCAAAGGGAAAAATTGTGATCACCTCTTGTTTAAAAAGTTCTCGAAATTGATAAGCAATGATTAGAGGATTAACTTTTCTCTCTTTTGCTAGTTCATAGAGACATTTTTTTCTAGATAAATTAAGTAACCAAAACGAAATTTTTTGAGCATTAAATCTCCATAGTTTTTGATATATTTTCCAGAACTTATAAAACTTATAGTTTTTGTCGGGGTCTAAATGTAATCTACTAAAAGTATTAATATTATTAGCCACTAGCTTCATAGCTTGCCATTTTTTACTAATTTTTTTAGCAGATTCAAATAAGTTATCCCAAGGATAGGTAGTGACAGGACTATCAATTTTATCTTGCTGATAAAACTCAACTAAAGGATCATCTATACTCAATATTTGGACTAATGCTTCTTGACTTAGCTGAAACAGTAGTTGATGTAATTTTGCTTGGGACAATTGCTGAGATTGCCACCAACTAGATAGATTTTGATATTCATCTTGTTTGGTTCCTAAATAGGGAAAAGATAGCTCACTAAACCAACTGGTTAAAAGATAACCTAGTCGTTCTCTTTGTCCTATTTTACTGGTAATATACTCTATATTTCTTCCGTTAAAATACAGATACCAGACAATAGAAGGATCTTGAGGATTGGTAATTTGAAAACAACCGGATTGACTGCCTTCAATTATAGTGTGTGACCATTGATTTTGCATCATTATCTTGGTTGTCATACAGTTAAAAATCTCTGAGTTTTCCACATTGACATCTTTAGACTGACTCAACAGACTAAGTTGTTTTCTAGTGATTTACACTTAGTAATTCAAAAACATATATAGAGTTAATACTAACTGTAATATTAGTTTAGAAAAATTTTGCAGACTATACATCATTATAATCTCGGAAGTTACTCTGAAGTAACTTTAGTAATTTCCCTGAATTTACTCTGGAATATTAGTACCTAATTATCTTCAATAATTTCAACAGAGCAAAAAAAATTTATTCTTAAGCTAAAATTAAACTAAACTTAACTTGAATAATTAGCAACAATCGCTAAATCATCGACGGTATTCTAAACTTAATAACACATGGGTGAGCTAGTAACTATCGAATTATTTTAATTGATGACTGGGTAATTTGATTGGCTTTGGGTATTACGAGTGTAGAGCTATAATATTTCCAATCGATAATCCTCGAACAAATTTCCCTGAAACATAAAATTAGTTTCTTGCGTCTGCTGACTTATTCGCAATTAGAAAATTTCATTTGGTTAATGCGGACTTAAAGGTAGGTAGGCAGAATCAATTATAAAATGGTAGCGACAAGAAAACAGAGATTAGAATCATACTTTTATACTTCTGACTCGTGATCTTCTATAGCGTTACGTGTTAAGGTTAGGACATTTATAAAGC
>DLXW01000177.1:429-2920 GCA_003448685.1 Cyanothece sp. UBA12306 | reverse complement strand
CCGTCAGGCCAAGGCTGTGACGGGGAAGTGTCAAGTTGAACTCAGCTCTATATACGCAGATTGTAAATAAATATTGCAATTTCTTTAAAACTTTGTTACGATAATTAACAAGTTGTTGACTTAACTGCAATTATCAAATACAGGAGCTAAGACTCATGGAAAACCAAGACGCTAAATTTGGCTTCACTTCCTTCGCTGAAAACTGGAATGGCCGTCTGGCTATGCTCGGATTTGTTATCGGTATCGTCACTGAGTTGATGACTGGTCAAGGAATTCTATCTCAGTTAGGGTTGATGTAAACCATCATAAAAAACTAAAAACTAAGGGTGGGGCATAGACCCACCCTTGATTGATCAATTATTTTGATCTTGAAATCTTCTGGGAAAAATCTTCGCAGGAGGTTTATCTGCCTTTACTATCAGAAAAATTAAGCCTAAAACCTCGCTTTTCAAGGAGAATAGTTTTTAGGGCGGGGTATAAATCCTCTTTTCAAAAACAACTTCTGACTTCGCTAACAATCCTAATATAAAGCTGAAACTGTTCAAGATAATCTCAATACAATCATCTATCTCATCAAAGATGACCCCACGCCTTTTCTCAGCTCTCCAATGCAAAGATACCTGATGTACAAAGTCACCATCAGAGTTAGGGACTGGTAAAAATTAGGGTTTCGATGCCCTGGCAATTGAACAACTCTTTTTTATTTACTACTATATATTAAGGTTGGTTAGGGTATAAAATTAAAAAACTAATAACTGACTTCGAAAAAAGAGTATGAATGTAAGACAAGTAGGGTGGGTAATATTGATGACTATGCTTAAATATAAAGCAGAAAATGGAATTAAAACCTAGGTTGAAGTTAATATTTTTTCTCCCAGTTTGTCAGACTTGTCATCTTTAAAACCTCAATATACCTGATTTACACGTAGAGTGAGATTCTTTAGCTATAACTTAAAATTATCTTAACTATCTCACAGATCACGAATAGATTTTTTAGAATGTTCTAACTCTTAACAATTGATTTCAAGGAAGAGCAAAAATTGACTATTCGTCCTTTGTTGCTATTGTGATAATCGCAATTATTCGCTCTATAATGCTTGGATTAGATGACTTTTGGTAACAAAAGAAAAAGCATTACCGTAAAATAATCATAAAATACTACAATTGATCATCAATTGCCCTATAATCATAAATTAGGAATTGGCGACTTTCAATTGATTATTAATAATTATGACCACGAATAAAGGCAATCTTCTTGTCGTTGATGATACTCCAGATAACCTACGCTTACTGTCAGCAATGTTATCAGAAAAAGGGTATAAAGTTCGTAAAGCACTCAATGGAAAAACAGCCTTAAAAACTATATTTCAAGTTCCTCCTGATGTTATTTTATTAGATATTAATATGACAGGACTCAACGGATATGAAGTTTGCGAAACTCTAAAAAATAATCATGAAACTAAAGATATTCCTGTTATTTTTATTAGTGCTTTAGATGATGTGTTAGACAAAGTAAAGGCCTTTGAAGTTGGGGGAGTAGATTATATTACTAAACCTTTTCAGGGGGAAGAAGTAGTTGCTAGAATTGAGAATCAATTAATTATTCAGCGACAAAAAAAGCAACTGCAACAAGAAATTAGTGAACGTCAAAAAACTGAAGAAACTTTACGAATTTACCTTCATGCTGTTTCCCATGATTTGCGCAATCCAGTATTAGGTATGTCGATGGTTCTTAAAAATTTTTTGAGACAAGTAAAAACTAAAGAAATGAGCAATGTAGAGATTTCTAAAAAAGTTTTAGAACAGATGGTTGCTAGTTGTGATCGCCAACTTAATTTAATTAATTCTTTGGTGGAAACCCAACAATTTGAAATGGGTGGAATTGCTCTAAATTGCCAACCCATAAGTTTGTTCTCATTGAGCCAAAAATTAGCTACAGATTGGGAACCTATGTTAAAAGAAAATCAAGCTAGTTTAGATATTTTAATTCCGCCTGATTTGCCGTTGGTTAAAGTAGATAGTGATCGTCTATGGCGAGTCTTTGAAAATCTGTTGGCCAATGCTGTAAAACATAATCAACCTGGATTAAAATTAACTATTGATGCTAGAATATTAACTCCAGAAATTTCAGCAATAATTATGCCCAACGAGATTCATAATATTACTTTAAACTCAAATTTTATTGTTTGTGAATTGCAAGATAATGGAGTGGGAATGACCCCAGAAAAAGCAGAAAAACTTTTTGAAAGATATCATCGTGGAGAAGGAGCTAATAAAACTCTAGGACTAGGCTTAGGATTATATCTTTGTCGCCAAATTATTGAAGCACACGAAGGAAAAATTGGGGTAATTACTCGCCCTAATGCGGGGGCAAAATTTTGGTTCATTTTGCCTATTTATTAATCATTAAAAAGTCTATTGAGAGTCCCTAAAACTAACAACTATTGCTTAACACAGTAGTATTGCTTTCTACGAAGCTACGAAGCTACGA
>DLXW01000177.1:0-204 GCA_003448685.1 Cyanothece sp. UBA12306 | reverse complement strand
GAAGCTACGAAGCTACGAAGCTCCCCACACTTAAAGATAATCTCGATATCCTAGATAAAGATCTTAGACCTTTTCGATAACATCAATGGTTATAAAAAAATTCACGCGATCGCGCCCTATTCGTTATTCTTTTGCCACCCTCAGTCTTCTGTTCCTGTTGTGGAGTAGTGTTCCTGTCATCGCAGTGGGAAATCGCTACTTGTG
>DLXW01000230.1 GCA_003448685.1 Cyanothece sp. UBA12306 | reverse complement strand
TCCACTCCTGCCTCCTTCAAACCCCCACCGTTAATTGCTACCGCAATATAACGGAGGATTCTTGATTCACAGAAGACCGCTTTTTAATACAAGTATTAACGAGTCTTACATCCTCTCCACACGAGTATGAGAATTGTTATATATTGACTTATTTAACCAAAGAAATAACGGAAGATTGAGCAACTGGGACAGGCAATTTCCCTAAAAGTTGACGAAATTCTTCTCCTTCAATAGTTTCTTGGTCAATCAAAATATCTACCAAGCGGTCAATGATGACGCGATTGTCTTCAATAATGCTTTGTGCTTGATCATAACAGTAATTGACGATAGAACGAACTTCCTCATCAATTTGGCTGGCAATTTCTGTAGAATATTCTGGGTTAGCATATGGATCATCATTATCATTTTCGAGAGCAACTAAACCCAATGGGGACATCCCAAAACGAGTTACCATTTGCCTTGCTAAATAGGTAATTTTTTCAATGTCATTACCAGCGCCCGTGGTTACTTCATCTTCTCCAAAAATAACCTCTTCGGCCACTCGTCCTCCTAATAGTCCAGCAATTCGGGCTAATAATTGATTTCTAGTTACTAACCCATAATCTTCATCAGGGGTAAACCAGGTTAAACCTTTTGCCTGTCCGCGAGGAATTAAGGTCACTTTCTCTACGGGATCATGACCTTCAGATAAAGTACCCACTAAAGCATGGCCAATTTCATGATAAGCAATCAGTCGCTTACTTTTGCTATCGACTAAAGGAGTACCTTCCATTCCAGCCACTACCCGATCAATAGCATCATTAATTTCCTCCATGGTAATGGCTTCTTTGCGCCGTCTTGCCGTAAAAATAGCTGCTTCGTTGAGAACATTGGCTAAATCTGCCCCCGTAAAGCCAGGGGTACGACGGGCGATCGTTTCTAAAGACACTTCAGTTGCTACTTTTTTATCCCTAGCGTGGACTTCTAAAATTCCTTGGCGACCCTTGAAATCAGGATAATCAACAATGACCTGTCGATCAAATCTTCCAGGACGTAGTAAAGCCTTATCGAGGACATCAGGACGATTGGTGGCTGCAATCACGATAATTCCTCGATTACCTTCAAAGCCGTCCATTTCGGTCAATAATTGGTTTAAGGTTTGTTCGCGTTCATCATTTCCTCCCCCATAACCTACACCTCTTTGACGGCCAACAGCATCAATTTCATCGATAAAAATCAAACAAGGGGCGTTTTCTTTGGCTTTTTTGAACAAATCTCGTACCCGTGATGCACCTACCCCAACAAACATTTCCACAAATTCTGAACCAGAGATACTGAAGAAAGGAACAGCAGCTTCTCCTGCAATGGCTTTAGCGAGTAAGGTTTTTCCGGTTCCAGGGGGGCCAACTAGAAGTACCCCTTTAGGAATTCTGGCCCCAATAGCCGTAAATTTTTCGGCTTCTTTGAGGAAAGTTACCACTTCTTGTAATTCTTCTTTAGCTTCGTCAATACCCGCTACATCCTCAAAGGTAATTCCTGTTTTGGCTTCCATCTGAAATCTGGCTCGGGATTTACCAAAGCTCATGGCCTGACCTGAAGCTTGGGCTGAACGACGCACAATGGCGATGAGAATGCTTAGCAGAAGGAAGAGAACGACTAAATTGGTAACTAACCCAATGGCCGCTGAATTGTCGGCTGAGGGGCGAATCTCGACGGGGATATCATTATCTCGAAGCTTGGTAATCAGTTCACGGTTAAATTGGCTATTAAAGATGGGTACTTCTTCAGGGGCTTCTTTTTTTTCTTGATTTTTAAAGGTAACTTTGGCTTTTTGTAATTTTGGATCGATTTGTACCTTACTTACTTGCCCTGACTCAATTTTTCTCAATAATTGGCTATAAGTAATTTCTTCGTTTTTAGGTTCTTTGTTGTTTTGTCCCCAACTAGGTGTAGCAATAAGTAATGACTGTATGAGCATCCAACTGGTTACCCAGCGCGTCCATCCTCGCCATGGGGACTTGTGAATAGGTGATTGATGATTAGATAGGGTTTTTCGGATCTTATTGCTCATAGTTGATTAATTTTGTTCTACGGTTAGCCTTAAAGGATTTTCCATAGCCAATGCTTGGGAAACTTAGTCATTATTTTTATTATAGATTAGGCTTTGTTTAAGGTGTAGGTTTTGGGATGTGGTGAAAATAATTTCAAGGAACGCTATTAAAAACGTTCCTTGAAAAGAGAAATTATTTGGTCAATAATTATCCTACTTAGTTAAGCGAGTTAACATCTTATTAGACCTTTCTACAAAGGATTTCATGCCCTGCGCTCCAAATCCTTGTTGTGCCATAACTGCTAAGTCGTAAACGTGTTGACAAAGCATTTTAGCCGTCTCTCCCGAGGGAGATTCACCACTTCCTTGAATAATGCTAGATTGACTGAGTTGATAGATATTTTCAATCAAAGGATGGCTCGTATTAATAACTAAAACATGCTCCTCGGGAAACTCCATAGATTGCTGTTGCATCATCGCTGTCATTTCCTGTAAACGCCGCATTGCTTCGGGTAATAAAACCATCGCAGGTGGCACACTTTCAGGAGT
>DLXW01000162.1:32930-33502 GCA_003448685.1 Cyanothece sp. UBA12306 | reverse complement strand
GAGTATCTTTTTTCAACAGTTCCGTATGTAAAGCTGCTACACCGTTAATGGCGTGGGAACCAACACAGGCTAAATTAGCCATGCGAATTAGCTTTTCTTCTCTTTCTTCAATTAAAGACAGACTAGTAACTAATCCATCATCTCCTGGGAACCAGGTGCGAACATTTTCGAGGAAGCGATGGTTGATTTCGTAGATAATTTCCAGGTGTCGGGGTAGTAAATGACCAAACAATCCGGCTGACCAACGTTCTAATGCTTCTGGCATTAAAGTATGGTTGGTGTAAGATAGGGTTTTTTGGGTAATATCCCAGGCGTGATCCCAGTTATAATCATGTTTGTCCATCAGTAACCGCATCAATTCAGCCACAGCTACCGCAGGGTGGGTATCATTGAGTTGGACACCTACTTTTTCGTGGAAATCATCTAAACTATCGTGGGTACGTAGATGAATACGAATTAAATCCTGTAGGGAGGCGGAAACAAAGAAGTATTGTTGAGCTAATTGCAATTCAGTTATATTTATAGCGATGCATCGCTGGATTAAAATACTATTGATAGGAGCCTTGTGCTCT
>DLXW01000162.1:24131-32774 GCA_003448685.1 Cyanothece sp. UBA12306 | reverse complement strand
GGGGTATTATCATTAGGATAAAGGACTTTAGAGATTGTCTCTGCATCCATTTTCTCGGCTACAGCCTGATCGTATTGTCCGGCGTTAAAAGCATTGAAATCGAAGGATTCACTAGCTTCTGCTTTCCAAAGACGCAGAGGGTTAACGGTGTTGGTTTTATAGCCAGGAACGGGGGTATCATAGGGGATAGCCATAACGGTACGAGCTGGAATCCATACTGCTTTGGACTGTCCCGATTCATTATGGAATTTTTCTGTATGTCCCCCTAACATAATCTCCACAGCTTCGTCGGGACGGGGTAACTCCCAAGGGTTGCCAAATCTTAACCAGTTATCGGGAATTTCTACTTGCCAACCATCTTTAATCATTTGGTAGAAGATACCAAATTCGTAACGGATACCGTAGCCAATAGCAGGAATTTCCAAGGAAGCCAAGGAATCAAGGAAACAAGCAGCTAATCGACCTAAACCTCCATTTCCTAGGCCAGGATCTGGTTCTTGTTCGATAATATCTTCAAAATCTAGTCCTAAGTCTTCGATAATTTTACGCGCTTCATCGTATATTTCTAGGTTGATTAAGTTATTACCTAGATAACGTCCCATGAGAAACTCGGCGGAGAAGTAGGAGACAAGTTTGACTTTTTCTTTTTTGTAGGTGTCTACGGTGTTCAGAAAACGGTGTAGCAGGCGATCGCGGACGGTATATGCCAAAGCCATATAGTAATCGTAAAGAGTCGCATCTTCTTTATTAATGCCTTGTAAATAGTAAAGATTGTCGAGAAAGGCCCGTTTTAGGGTTTCCGGACTCATTCCGGTGCGATCGTCTTCGATTTGAATCTTCGATTGAGGAGTTTTCGATTTAGAGCTTAACATAGTATTCATGTGAGGGTTCTAGGTTCTCTCGACTGGTGATTGAATGCTTGCTTGATGGGTTAAAACTTTGGGTTTTGGTTATGCAGATTGATTTACCTATGGCCAGCATATAACGATTACGCTTTGGCATAAAGTTAATTGGTTACGCTTTATTGACAATTCTTTTTTCAATAGGTCTTGTGGCCGAAGTTAGAAGTCAGCACTCAAAAGTCAGAGGCTTCCAAGTCAAACTTTAATTTTTTAACTAAAGCTCTGTCCTAACCTATATAACACTAAGCATTAAGGTTTTTGACATTGACAAATGCAGCCAACTTTGATAACAACTACTTTTGGCCTTTTGCCTTTAGCATGAATGCCTTTCCCATAGCGGTATATTTCCACTGGATAAGTTAAAAACTCAGCTATTCTAGCTTAATGGGTGTTACTAATTTAAAATATCTTCTTTAGGTTTATTTAAGGCTGAGTCAGTTGAGAATCTCTAGTAAAAATAATTCGTAATAGAGGTGGAGATAAAAAAGTGGTAGCGATAACCATCAAAACAATAGCTACATTAATCGCAGGAGGCAGAATACCAGTAGTAGCCCCCAAACCAGCAAACAGTAATACTACTTCTCCACGAGGAACCATCCCTGTACCAATGCCTAAACGGTTGATTTTTTCTGAGGAAAAAGCAAAAAAGCCAGCAATTATTTTGCTAGTAATAGCCACTGTAATCAGGAATAGAGCTACAGTTATTCCTTCGCGATTGCTCGCTACAGTGGGATTAACAAGGTTAAGATCAGTTTTAGCTCCAATCGAAACCAAGAAAACAGTTTCAAAAATAATAGACAGGACACTAACTGACTTAATTAACTCTTCTCTGGCTTTGGTTCCTCCTAAAATTAATCCAGCAGCAAAAGCCCCTAGAATACTCTCTAAACCAATAATTCCAGCCACAAAACTCCACAGAATAAAGAGGATAAATGAACCCATTCCTATACTTGCTGGAGCTTTTAATTTTTCTAACTGGGTGATAAACCAAGGACCAAAAAAAAGATTCATCATCACGGCGGTGAGTATGAATATGGCTGCGGTAAGAATTAATTTGGCCACATTACCCACATCAATTGAGCCAGTCTCTACAATACTGATCAGGATGGCGAGGATCACAAGGCCTAAAATATTATCGAGTATGGCAGCTCCTAAAATAATTTGACCTTCTGTAGATTTAAGAATTTCTAGCTCCTGCATTACCTTAGCACTAATGCCAAGACCGGTAGCAGTTAAAGCACCTCCAGCAAATAAGGCAGTTATAGTGGGAAGGTGAAACAAATAGATGAGTCCCAAAAAACCAAAAACTAAGGGAAGGGTAAGTCCAACAACTGCAACAGTAGCAGATTGCCACCCGACCTTGAGCAACTGTTTTAAGTTTGATTCTAAGCCAATGGACAATAAGACAAGCCCCGCTCCAAATTCAGCGTATTGTTCTACAATCAGGTGAACTGGTCCATCAAAAACTGCCTGTATTTCTTCAGGGGTCGTCGGTGCAACTAATTCAATCAGATTAACCAAGAATGGATTGATTTGTGCGCCTTCTGGAACTAGGATATGTAGTCCTGATACACCTATGACTAAACCGGCAATTAAGTCTCCTATTACTAGGGGTAAACCGATTCTAGCGGTAATTTCTCGAAAAAAACGGCTGAAGATGAAAACAAAAAGACCAATCAAGGCCATGGAGGATGCCAAGACTTTAGCCGAATTTTCTCCATCTGTAACAATAGCTAATAGATCAGGGTCTAACCAATATACAAGAGTGGGCATCAGAAATGAGTTGTCTATCATAGCTTTAACTAATAATATTTTACCTGGGAGTGAACATTTGTTAGGGTATTCAACAGGAATTTTTAGGTTTAATTTGTTCGATCATAATGGCATTATCGTTACGAATATGTAAATCTCTTTGAGGGTAGGGGATTTCGATGTTATTATCAGCAAATTTTTGCCAAATGTCACAAACTAAGCTGCTAGTTATGCTTTTACCATTTAAGGGATCATCAATCCAAAATTTTAGCTCAAAGTCAATACTAGAGTCACCAAAATTAATAGCAAAGGCCTTAGGAGTTGGTATTTTTAAAACGAAAGTATTTTCGTCGGCAACTTGTAGCAAAAGAGCAATGACTTTTTGAGGCTCACATTGATAGCTTGTTCCCACCGTAACGGAACGATAAACTAGAGTATTAGTCCCTGTAAAAGTTGTAAAATTTTGAGTAAAGAATGTTTGATTAGGTATGATTTTTTCAGAATTATCTTTAATTACTTGAACTGTTGTTGCTCGTATACCGAGTCTTTTAACTTGACTCATTTCATTGTCGATACTAATAATATCTTCTGGTTTTAATGCTCCTTCAAATATTAGCCAAATCCCACTAACAAAATTACTAATAACTTCTTTTAATCCAAAACCAATACCAACGGATAATCCTCCTGTAACGGCCGCTAAAGCAGTGGGACTAATGCCCACATAACCAAAAATTAAAACAATTCCTAATCCAATCAAAAAGTACCGCATAATTAAAGCTACTACTTGACTCAGTCTAGGATCTTTGCGAACTTCTGATTCAAACAAGTAAAGCAATATTTTTTCCGCTAAAGAAGTTCCCACAATCCAAAAATATAACCCAGCAACTGTAATAATAATATCTCCTAAAGTAACTAATTCTCCAAATAAATTGATTAAAGATACATGAAGTAATTTTGATAAATCAGTAAATAAATTGATAGTTAATCCTACAACAAATAAACCAAAAAGAGGAGCAAAAAAACGATAATGATAATTCTCGACAGATTTCAGAGGAAATGTCAAATAAAGAGATACTAGAAAAAGACGATAAAATCCATAAATCCACAATAATTTAATACCATCGTTTAAATATCCTATGAACCAACCTTGATTAACAAACCAGATTTTAACTAAATTAATTCCTATTAAACTAAGAGTAGGAGTGAGGAGATAATAAAGTAAAGCTGCTCCATATTGTTGCCAAAGAAGTTTTAGATTTTTCTCTTCAAACTTGCTAATATCTGGAAATTTTTTCTCGAACTCAAACCAAATTCTTTGAGCAAGTAGCCAAGATAAAAAAATTGATCCAGCAATTACTAAAATCTGACTTTGAACCACAGGACGTTGTAGAATAATGCTAATTCTGAGCAATTCATCCCAAAAATAAGATGCATTTAGTATATGTTGTTCATTCATGGATGGTAGGTAAATTAATCGTTAATGGTTTGATTTAGTTGAGCTGCAGCCTGTTCAGGGGTTACAGATCCTGCTAAAACTCGCTGATATAAAAGCTCTCCATATTCAAAGATAGCTGGATATTTCTCTAATTGATCAAGGGAAAGCACAACCCCTGTTTGAGATTGTTCAAACAATACTTTTTGCATCGGAAATAACTGTCCATTAACAATAGTATTTTGATTAACAGGAATTAGAAACGGCATAGCCAACTGTAATTGTTGTTGGTATTCGGCATTGGTAAGAAATTGAGCCATTTTGACGGCAATTTGATGTTGATTAGCACTAGATGCTCTATTGAAAATAGAGGAAACTGTCCACAAAAGAGGGGTTGCTCGTTGATTTTCCCTTCCAGGTAAGAGAGTAATTCCTAATTTATCATTACCGACAGAAGTCATGAGATAGGGAAGCCAACCAGATGAACAGGTGATATAGGCTAATTTTTCTTCGATAAAGGCAGTTTTCAGGGTTTCTGAATCATTAATTAGGAAAAAATTGGGTTCATTTCTCGCATTTTTAAGCCATTGCATCCAATTAGACCACCCTTGGTTTTTTCCTAAGATCATCTGACCAGACTTATTGAATAGCTGACCCCCAAAAATTCCGGTTCCCCAAAATGCTTGCGCAAAACCTGAGTGTAACCCTACAGAATAGCCTTGACGTGCTTGGATAATCAGATCATCTAATTGGGTGGGAAGTTGCTTAATTTTATTCTTGTTGTAGCAAAGGACTTGAGTAGCTAAACGGACGGGTAAAGCATAGATTTTGCCATGATAATAAACTTGACGAAGACTTTCTCGACGAAACTGAGATAGATCAATCTCATCCTTATTAATGGGTTGAAAATACCCTTGATTAATTAATTCAAACAACTCATTATATCTCACTAAAAAAGAGCCTACAAAGACATCGGGACCAGATCCTCTATTAAATTGTGAGAGCAATTCCGTCAATTTAACTTTTTCTGGCAAAAACTCTACTAGAATCTTGACATTAGGATGGAGTTGAGTAAATTGTCGAATATTATCGTTAACCATTGCTTTGAATTGACTGATTTGATCGTCGTTCAAAGCAATGGGGTTTTCTACCCATACCAAAATCTCTCCTGCTAAGGGTGGCTGTCGTTTAGAGGATTGGTTTATATTAGCCTGATTATTGCTACAAGCTGTTAGTAAAAATAAGAAAATTAGGGCTATTTGTATTAACAAATTAGAAAATCTCATTTTTTGTTTTGTCAAATAAGATAACATTTTCATAAATTAAATCTACTAAACAATTGAAATCGACTGAGGTTAAATTTAATTCCTCTTTTTCAGTAAAATTATATAATTCCCAAATACCTTTTTGATTAATCCTAAAACATTCAATTAGTTTTTGATCTCGATTCACTAAAACATATTCTTTTAATGTTTCAATTTTTCGGTAATTTTGAAACTTTTTACCTCGATCAAATCCTTCGGTACTAGGAGAAATAACTTCGACAATTAAACAGAGATATTGCAGAAATTTAAGAGCTTTTTTATCCCGTTGATCACAACTAATACCAAATCGAGTTATCAAAACCCACTTATAGATTACTCTCTCCGAAGCTCCTCCCTCCGAAGCTCCCTGCTTTTGTCAAAGGGGGGTATGGCAACCGGATTTAGTATAACTATCCCATCAGGATAATGATAAAATTTACTGCCTGAAATCCGAACTTTAGCATCAGCAATTAATACTTTACATCCTGTATTAATTTCTACTTTTTGTTTAAATAAATAAGCTTGGATCAAGGTTAAAATAATCTCCCAATGCTTTTGCTTGTGCTTTACTAATGGCACGTTTTCCATTAACAACTTCAGAGACTACACCACTTGATCCAATAATACCAACTAAGTCAGCTTGACGGGTTCCACTAGCTTCTATTAAATGGCGTATAATTTCCTGGGGAGTTGATGAGTCCATAGGAAAATTTTGCGTTTCATAAACTTCAATTAAGGTGACCAATAATTGATAAATTGCCGTTTCTTCGGGGGTGAGATTTTTTTGAAAGGTTAATTTTTCTGCTAGGGTTAATGCTTGTTGATATTCGTCCTCAGATTCAATGATTTTAGGTGCCATTTCAAATAAGAGACAACGATAGGTATCTTGATTAAAAGTAAGGGTCATTTTTCCATCTCCCTTTGTCATATTCTGCATGGGTTAAAAGGTATTTATAATAGATTACTTGAGACTCGTAATTAATTCCCACAATTAAGCGATAATGATTGCCTTTAAGGTTGAAAACAGTAAAATTGCCAACTACTTCAGCATCTCGATAAATTTGATTGATTTCTTCCAGATTTTGCCATTGCGCTCGTTTAACAATAGCATACCAATTATCAATCTGTTTCTTGACATCAGGATACTTCTTAGCATCTTTTCGCAGATGGGAAATTGCAATTAATTTCATAATTATAAATGAAAAATTTGTAGTTAATAAATAGATAATTGAAAGTACTCATAGGATTTTGGGCTTAACCGAGTAGTATTGTGTTCCCTCTATCCTCTCATTTTGAGAGTATTTTGTCAAGGGTTTTGTAGTTCTGAATGGAGTTTTAGATTGAGATTAAAGAATTTATATTGAACTGGTTGGTTGTAAAAATATTGTTGATATTTTTGTCGGAGAAGATTTAAAGGAGAAAAAAAAGTTAGAAAAAAAAGTTCCTGACCGAAATAAAATCGCTCAGGAACAATTAATTTAACATGAAAAATTTCACCAAAATTAAGAAGCTGCTTGACGTTCTTTAGCTTCTTTGATCACTTCTTCAGCCACATTACCAGGACATGGTGAATAATGGGAAAACTCCATGGAAAACTGACCCCGACCTGAGGTCATAGTCCGCAAGTCTCCAATATAGCCAAACATTTCACTTAAAGGGACATCAGCTTTAATGCGAGAACCCATGGGTGTTGCATTCTGAGATTTAATCATTCCCCGACGACGGTTAAGATCTCCAATAACATCTCCCATGTAATCTTCTGGGGTGAAGACATCCACATTCATGATGGGTTCAAGTAATTGGGGTCCTGCTTTAGGGATAGACTGACGGTAACCAGCTTTGGCCGCAATTTCAAAAGCGATCGCCGAAGAGTCAACGGGGTGAAAAGCCCCATCGGTTAAGGTTATTTTAAGATCTACACAAGGAAATCCAGCTAAAACACCTTTATCAATACTATTTTCAAAGCCTTTCTGCACAGCAGGCCAAAATTCTCTAGGAACGTTACCCCCTGTTACCTTAGACTCAAAGGTAAAGCCACTACCAGGTTCACCAGGTTCAACGATATAGTCGATCTTCCCAAATTGACCCGAACCTCCAGATTGTTTCTTGTGGGTGTAACTGTCGTTAACAGTCTTAGTAATAGATTCACGGTAAGCTACTTGGGGTTTACCAACTTCCACTTCTACCCCATGGGTGCGTTTGAGGATATCTACCTTAATATCGAGGTGTAGTTCTCCCATCCCCTTAATAATGGTTTCACCGCTTTCTTGGTCTGTTTCCACATAAAAAGAAGGATCTTCTTGCACCATTTTACTCAAGGCCATACCCATTTTCTCATTATCCCCTTTCTTCTTGGGAAAAACCGACATAGAGATTACGGGGTCGGGGAAGACCATGGGTTCTAGAGTTGCAGGAAGTTTAGGGTCACATAAAGTATGGCCGGTCTGGACATTCTTCATCCCGACAATTGCTACAATATCCCCTGCTTGGGCTGTTTCAATTTCCTCGCGTGAGTCGGCGTGCATTTCCACTAAACGACTGATCCGTTCGGTTTTACCTGTGGCGGTATTTAATACGGTGTCGCCTTTAGAGATACTTCCTGAATACAAGCGAGTGAAGGTCAAAGATCCAAAACGATCATCCATGATCTTAAACGCTAAAGCCCGTAAAGGTTTCTCTGGGTCAACAATAGCAAAGTTTCCTGTTTCGTTTCCTTCTAGATCGATTTCGGGTTGGGGATGAACTTCTGTGGGGTTGGGTAAATAATCAATTACCGCATCAAGCACTAATTGTACCCCTTTGTTCTTGAAGGAGGAACCGCAATAGGTGGGGAAAAAAGCGAGTTCGCGGGTTCCTTTACGGATACATTGCTTAATTTCTTCTATGTCAAGTTCTTCTCCTTCAAGATACTTCTCCATGATCGTGTCGTCTTGTTCAACGGCAGTCTCGATCAATTGTTCTCGATAGGTGTCTACATCATCGACCATATCAGCTGGAACATCTTCGATGGTATAGTTCATGGGATCACCTGAATCGTCCCAGAGCCAAGCTTTACGGGTCAGAAGATCAACCACACCCTTAAATTCGTTTTCTATCCCAATGGGTAAGACCATTACTAGTGGTTTGGCCGCCAGGATCTCATCAACTTGCTTGACGACTGAGAAAAAGTCGGCTCCGGTACGATCGAGTTTATTAACATAAATAATACGGGCAACCTTAGAATCATTGGCATAACGCCAGTTGGTTTCGGACT
>DLXW01000162.1:23556-23884 GCA_003448685.1 Cyanothece sp. UBA12306 | reverse complement strand
CGCCAGTTGGTTTCGGACTGAGGTTCTACTCCTCCTGAACCGCAAAAAACCCCGATACCACCATCAAGTACCTTCAGGGAACGATACACCTCAATGGTAAAGTCAACGTGTCCTGGGGTATCAATGATATTTAGCTGGTAGTCTTTCCAAAAGCAACTGGTAGCGGCGGACTGAATGGTGATCCCCCGTTCTTGTTCCTGTTCCATGAAGTCTGTGGTGGCCGCACCTTCATGTACTTCACCAATTTTATGGATCTTACCAGTTAATTTGAGGATTCTTTCAGTTGTGGTGGTTTTTCCCGCATCTACGTGGGCGAAGATGCCGATAT
>DLXW01000162.1:22729-23371 GCA_003448685.1 Cyanothece sp. UBA12306 | reverse complement strand
CGTGGGCGAAGATGCCGATATTACGATAATGAGTAAGGTCTTTCTTCATATTGACTCTATTTAGGTGTTCGGTCTTACAATTGTCACTTAGGGGTGATCGCCATGACTTATGATAGCCATGGCATTGAAACGAAAGCTAACCCATTGGGAACACTGGATATTTGCTTAATGTCTGTCCTATTGATCATAGGAGCGATTGTTAAGTAATTTTACACTCGAAATGGCCAATGGTGGAAAATAACGACTCCTGAACTTCTGTTAATCATTATGACTATGTTCAAATTCGTAAACATAGAAGAGTCGGCTTAATTTTTTGAGCAGGTATCCTCCTAAGCCTAAGATAATAGCACCGGCAATTGCTACCCAAAACCCTCCAGAAGGAGCCATAGTTAACCAGGAACCAGTTGCTTCTGGAGTTTGTGATGCTACGGTCATAGCTACCGTGCGAGCGTCTATAATAATCCCTAAAGTTAAGCATACCACCGCCCCGATATAGGCGAAGATGGTGGCGCGATTAATATTTTTGAGGGCATCCTGACAAACTCGACAATGTTGAGTATGAGTTGTCCAGACATCAAATAACTGTTGTTTATCCCGTTGCGGTGGTGGAAGTTCAGCGTTAGAACCATCTGCCCAAGGAAT
>DLXW01000162.1:19726-22562 GCA_003448685.1 Cyanothece sp. UBA12306 | reverse complement strand
AATACCCCCTCCTGCTCGGTTTTCTAGCCATTTACGAAGGGCAATTACCATCTTATCTTGAGGGTTGGGGGTATAAACTGAAGTCAGCCATTTTTTGGCTCCTTGTCGTGCAATAATCTTTTCTTGGTAGTGGAGAAAAACTAAATCTTGGTGGATGAATAGGGAACCCAAGACATGGCCTAACCAAGTTGGCATAGGAAGAGCAAAAAAACCCAGTCCATTGGGTGTTTTACCTTGGTCATTTTTGACGAATAGTTGGCAACCAATTTGACGACTCCATCCTGGTGTGGTAGGAACTGCATATAAGGCGAGAATGAATTTACCCCCGTCTTTGTAGGTTGAACTAATTCTCATATGACAGGGGGGTTGGAAATCATGAATCGCTTTTTCTACCGTAGGTGGAACGGGTTCAATAGAAAAAGAAAATCCTTCTTGGGTCGACATTTCTCGTTCCCGAATCATGTCATAATATTTGGCATCGTAGCGGCTCCCCATTATGCCATGGTGAGAGACGGGAACATGGGCAGGATCAGCGACGTTTTCCATAAAATAATCCCATCCGTAGGGTACGTCTCGAATACCCCAAAACATTTTTACTACTTTATTATTTTTTTCTTCTAGTTCGGGAATAATTCTCGGTTCTCTTGTTTGACTTTCTTGTTCTGCTTGGGTTCCTGATTCTGGCCAGATCCAGATTAACCCAAGACGTTCTTGAGTGGGATAGGCAATGGCACAGGATTTAGGATCGGCCAGATGTCGTTTTTCTGTGGCCTGATCTTTAGATTGGGGGATGCTAACACATTGTCCTGTTTCGTTAAAACGCCAAGCGTGGTAAGCACATAATAGGGTTCCATCCCTTTCAACCCGTCCTTCGGATAGGGGAACCAAGCGATGGGGACAGCGATCTTCAAAGCAACGCCATTGTTTGTGGCGATCGCGCCATAAAACCAGTTCTTTTCCTAATAATTGAATGGGATGGGGACGAGAAGGATCGAGAAATTCAACAACAGCCATGGGGTACCATTGTTTTGTCCATTGAAAGGTTTCTTCTTCTGTCAGAGGTATGTTTTCTTGATTTATCTCTTCTTGCGGAGTAATTTGAGTTACCATAGTTATTTTTTTAAAATCTATCTTTGCTTTTGTCCCTAAGAGTAAAAAGTTATTGTTGAAGCAGAGTATAAATCCCTGTTTCAACAACTTTTTTCAGTAAAAAGTTCAGATTTTAGAACTAATTATTGTGATCAATTTTTTTTAATGACTCTATGTAATCTGATTATAACTAGAAATTTCCGGCTACAGTATTGCCATTACTAGAGACTTTCTCAGCTATTTTTTGTTCGAGACTAGGTGAGTTAACAGATACATAAAGGTTAGGGATTATTTGCCCTTTACGCTCAAAACGAACCATTTTGGTGGACTTGATCTCATAATTAGAAGCTAAATCTTCGAGAGAACTATACAAAATCTCTCCAGAAGAATCTCCTTCAATTTTTCTATAGGGATTATAGAAACGTCCATAGTTAGGTTCAACAACAATCAAATTAGAGTTAGTAATCGGTTTGATGAAGTAGTCTAAATTAGCTTCACTACTCTGAGCTAATGTCTCATGATTTAACCCAATCAGAGTCAGAAAGGTTAGAACTATTGTTGAGACGAAGATTGGAGCGATTAATCGTTTTAACACCAGTTATTCTCCTTAATTAAATTATTTGGCTACAACTTGTCTTTATGAGACTAAATATTAATCTATGTAAACTAATATAACATATTGTAAAGAAAATAGGTAGCACAAAACTTTACCAGATCCCTATAGCACTACAGAAAATTAAGAAGACAGAATGTAGAATCAAGCTAGAGATTTGTTGTAGAAGTCAAAGTAAAAGTCAGACAATTGGCGACTTTTGCCCATGGGAATCTTCTTTAAGTGGGACTTTTCCCATCAGTATTATGACTTAATCGCAGAATTCGTGTACGCTTAATGACTTTGAACCCGAAACAAAAAAACAGTTACAATAATTAATAGATTGTTGCATAAATTTACAATAGATCTTCAATTCTGAAACACTTGCAATTATGAAAACCCAATCATTGCCACAATTTTTGATTCCTTTGTTTAACCCCAATATCTCACCCAATCTGCCCTTACAAACTGCCTGGGCTATTATGAGAATGGTAATAGGGGTGATGATGATCCATAATGGATTAGACAAACTAGGAGACATTGAAAGCTTTGCCCAAGCATATGTCTCTTATATCGGCCTGCCTTTCCCTATTTTCTTTAGCTATGTAGCAGCATACACAGAATTGATTGGTGCGCCGTTGGTTGCCATCGGTTTCTTGACGAGGCCGGCTGCCTTTGGTTTATTAATCACTATGGCAGTAGCAATGTATCATCACATATTGGTAGCTGGTTTTAGTCTTGCTTACCTAGAACTTTCTGCTATCTACGCTTCCTGTTTTCTGTTTTTTGTCATTAATGGGGCAGGCTTATTTTCAACCGATGCTTTAATTGTTAATTGGTTAGATACCAATGCCTTAAACCAAAAAGCAAAGCAAATTATGTTACTAGAAAAATCTTATCAGGCAACTGCCTCAACTGAAAAAGTAGGGAAGTAAGAAAATTAGTTTCTGTTGTTATTCTCTGCAAAATTTCTAGGATTAACAAAATAGCAAGTTTCTCGTCAAAGTTACGAAAAACTGACAATAATAATATCGTGATCAAAACTCCCTCGCTATATTTCTGAACGAGGTATCATAAAAATTAGCGAGGGAATTTTTTCATCACAAAATCTCAACCATTGGCTCACCTTGTTCTGGTATCCAGGCTAACTGTTTA
>DLXW01000162.1:13365-19528 GCA_003448685.1 Cyanothece sp. UBA12306 | reverse complement strand
GCATCATTACGAATTTCCGTCTCGGAACGTCCGCCTAAATCTATGGCCACCCGTAGATTTTGACCAGATTCTCTCAAACTTTTAGCATAATTAAAAGCGGCTGGTTGAGCCTCAGAATTTTGGGGAATAACTAACCAATCGAGAACAGGTGCTGTTTGGGGCAAAACAGTAGTTGGCAACAAACAGGCATATAAATCTTCTAAATTAAAGGAAAAGCCAATTCCTGGGGCCGACTCTCTTTGAGGATGATAAACTCCGAGCAATTTATCGTAGCGACCTCCTTGACCTAAAATATGTAATTTATTGTCTACTTGTCCGACGGCTTTGAAGACAATTCCGGTGTAATAATCAAAGGTCTGAATTACACTTAAATCTAAGGTTAAAGGTAATAATTTTGAGCAACTGTGATTAATTAATTCTATTAAGTATTTGAGATTATCAACACTTTGTTTTCCTGCTTCATCCAATTCTAATTGGGATACTTTCTCTAATATTTGGAGAGGATTTCCTCGCAAATCAAATAATAATTTAGCCCTTTGCTGTAATCCAGGAGAAGGATAATCTAGATTTTCTAAAGTAACATAGTCCAATCGAGCCAAACAATCGCGTACCTGGTTTTTTAAAGTATCCTGAAAAGGAGAAAGAAGCGATCGCGTTACCCCTGCTTCCCCTAAAATTAAATGCCAATGGGGAATTCCTAACTGTTCCAAACAATCAACCACTAATAATAGAATCTCAGCATCAGCTAAGGCACCCCCTGCAAATAGCAATTCCACCCCTGCTTGATAAAATTCTAGTTGTTTGCCATGATAGCCAACAGGAGGATTGCGAAACACGTTAGCTCGATAACATAGACGTTGAGGATGGGCTCTCTGAGCCATGTGGGTAACGGCGGCCCTAGCAATCGAAGCAGTTAATTCAGGCCTTAATCCTAACTGACCCGCAGAATTATCTTGAAGCTGAATTACCGTTGAATGTTCAATTGCTCCTCCACCCATTAGTGTTTCTAACCATTCAATAGTAGAGGTGACAATGCGTTGATAACCCCATCCGCCAAAGACTTGTTGCAGTCGGTCATTAATCCAAGCTTTTTGTACAACTTCTAGGGGTAGTAAATCTCTTGCTCCTGCTGGCGGTTGATGAATCATATAGCGGTTTTACCTAGATTATCGACAAATTAAATAAATCAATTGTTTAGGGTTATTTCTTTTTACCAAATAAAGAACCAAAAAGTCCTCCACCCGAAGACTTATCTGTTGTTTTCGACGAATTATCCGGTCCTAAGACTTTATCTAAGGCCTTTTTAGCCTCAATCACAACAGGGTTTTTTGGGTTGACTTTCCAGGCTTTATTGATATGAACTTTAGCCATTGTTAGCTGATTTTCTTGGAGATAGGCTAAACCGAGCAAACCATTTCAAGTACAGTTATTGGGTTCATTTTTGAGGGCTGCTCGTAATTCGATAATTGCTTGGGAGCTATTTTTACGTTCGAGGTATTCTTTTACTCTTCGAATTGAGGCTTCAATAGCAGAAACAGATGGAGCAACTGGCTCTTTTTCAATAGGTTCAGGTTTTTCGGAAGGGGGTTTAACTTTTGGTTTATGTTGATCTGATTTTTCGGTACTTTGAACCATTAAATAAACCAAATTTAATTCGCTTAGTTGAGCGATTTTTGGCAACACCTGGTTTAATTCGCTGTATTGTTCAACTATTAAAGATTTGAGCAACTTATCATAGACTAAATCAGCGTTTTGAGTTGCCTGAAATAGTTTTTGGGCTGTATCACTAGCCAAGGTAATGGTACTTAATTCTGCCGCTAAATTTAGCCCCATTTGAGACAAAATTAATAAGTATTCCTTGCGAGATTCTTCTTTAGAAAGTAATTCGTAAGCGGGATTGACTAATTTCGATAATAATTTATTGGCTAACTTTTTGCCATTTTCTGTTTTATCTTTACATGTATCGGGATGAAGAGAGCGAGCAACTATGAGATATCGTTGGCGAATTAGCTTACTATCAGCGTTTAAAGGAATTCCTAAAATTGCATAATGATCAGTGATATCGTATTTAAATAATCCTTGTTGGATAGGAAAATTCATATTAATTCTCAGTCCACCTTTGCTATAGTCTTATTCTAATATGTCTTTGACACTCTTTTAGGGTAAAATTGGGAGTCTTCATCCCAATATTTTAAAGATAAAAGTTTTTTAACCAAGGTAAAGCCTCATCTAAGGCCAAAATTAAGCTTTGGTGTATGTTTCCGTTGGTGGCTAAAAGCCTTCCTGATTCAATAATCAAAGCACTTCCATCGTAGGCGGTTATTTTACCGCCAGCTTCTTGTAAAATAACAATTCCTGCTGCTATATCCCAGGGGCTAAGTCCTCGTTCCCAATAGCCATCAAGACGGCCACAGGCTACATTTGCTAAGTCGAGAGATGCTGAACCTGCACGCCTTACCCCTTGAGTCAAATGGGTTAGATAACAAAATTCGGGATAGTTGGTATCTTTAGTTTCACGACGATCATAGGCAAATCCAGTGACGAGGAGACTTTGGTTTAATTGTGTGGTTGAGGAGACTTGAATCGGGCGATAGTTCAAAGTGGCTCCTAATCCTTTAGCCCCGCGAAATAATTCTTGACGAAAGGGGTCGTAAATGACTCCGACTTGGGGAATTCCTTCTATGAGTAATCCGACCGATACGGCAGAAACTGGATAACCGTGGGCATAATTGGTGGTTCCATCAAGGGGATCAATTGCCCAGAGAAAATCGCTTTTTTCCATGCCCAGAAGACCCGATTCTTCGGCCAAAATTTGATGGTGGGGAACCCGACGATTGAGAATATTTAGGACAGCTGTTTCCGCCTTTTTATCGGCTTCGGTAACTAAGTCTCCAGGACGACCTTTTTCCTCAATTTTTTCTAATTGACCCCAAAGATCTTCTAAGATAACTCCAGCTGTCATGACAGCTTCAGTAGCAATATCTAAGAATATTTCTAGTTCATTTTGGCTAGGTTGCTGCATAGTTTTTTGCTATTTACTGTTTACTATTAATTGTTTTAATCGTCATCCATGAAAATTCCTAATTGCTTTTTCCCCTTACCAAAATAACGACCAAATTGAAGTTCATAAACTTCATCTTCATCTTGGGTTTCTACTTCTAAATTAGAACGGGCATAACTAACACATAATAAAGCGTAGCCTTTGTCTTTCAATTCTGGGGATAATCCCACGGCTTCGGGTTGATCGACTTCTCCTGATAAAATACGCACAGCACAAGTTGTACAGGCTCCATTGCGACAGGAAAATGGCAATTCATAACCTTGATCTTCAGCGCTATGGAGAATATAGCGATCATCGGGGACTTCTAAGGTGTATTCTTTTCCTTCTTGGCGATGCTTGATGCGAATTTGGTAATAATGGGTCATAGTTGCAGAAGTTTCCCAGTCAAAAGTCAGAAGTCAAACCCTTAATGTTAACCTAATGGTTTGATCAAAGAAGCATAATCTTAACCTATTCTTCGACTTCTAAGACAAATGTTAGGTCAATCTTAGTAAATACTCACTCATTGTAAACTTATTTGCTTTGCTCGTAAATAGTTAGTTTGTTAAAAAAATATAATCTTGAGTATTTTGATTAAAATTCAATTTTTCTAATGACTATTCAGCAAACATTGATTGACGCTTATCATCCACTTTCCAATCTTCATTTTCCCCACCAATAATTAACTTATTTATAGTTACATATTCTTTGCTTAATTGATGTAAAGCATTAATTAAAATATCCAAAGCAATTAAATCGCTGGTTCCCAAATCAAACCAACAGCGTCCCCAATATCCTTGGTATTGAAATTCTGCCATGTTGTGCATAGGAGCCATCATAATACTATTGATTGTACTTGTTTCATAGTCCATGTAACTAATATCAATTCCCTGATCTTGGACTTGAAGATTTTCTGCATTAAAAGCTCCCAATTTCCCCAAATAAAACCAGGAATTAAAGACTTCTTCGATGTATTGTTGTTCCATGGGAGAAGGACTGGTTTCAAATTCTAACCAAATCCATACATTAAACGGATTAAATTCTCTAAATTGAACTTCCATGTCTAAATTACGAATTATGAATTGTGAATTATGAATTTACTATTAAGAAGAAGGAAGTCCAACAGACTTACCTAGTTTCCATAAACTGCTAGATACTAAATTGGTTAAAATATGGGCCACAATAGGAACTAATAAATTACCAGTGATCAAAGCGCTGTATCCTAAAGCAAAACCCACAATAGTAGCCCAAACTACATAAGGCCACTGTTGAACTCCGCTTAAATGAAGCACTCCAAAAACAATACTCGAGAAAATAACCGCCAATAAATTTAATCCTAATGCGGGTAACATTACTCCACGAAATAGCAATTCTTCACTTAATCCTGGTAATAGTCCTAACCAAATTAAATCCGGCCAGATTAAAGGTTTAATCACCAATTCTAGGTAAGCATCTGCACTCTGACGATAGGCAGGCCATAAACGATAAATAAGACTACTAGCAACAATAATAACTCCTGCTACTCCTAGACCAGTCAAAAAAGCGTCTCTGGTTAATTCTAGATTAAGTAAGGGAACAGACCCTAATTTTTGCCAAATTTTAGCAATAATCAGCAAAATAATCGCCGTTACCCCCATCACTACTAAAATTTGGTTGCGGGTTAACGGTTCCATATCAGATGAGTTAGGATTAGTCACAGGTTCTTAGATAAACAATTGAGGGAGGACAAAGTAGGACATAAGGCATTAGCACTAATTCCAGCGCGATGAGCCACTAAAACACCTAACGCCTCTAAATATGAGTTTACCTTAATTGCCTGAATACCGAGGGATTCGGGGGTAACTTTTAGTTGAGTTTTATTATCTCTTACCGTAATAATACGGGTGTTTTTTTGACTAAAACTCAGAATAGCACTCCCACCGCAAGCTGTATCCGGAATTACCACAGCATCAACCTGATTACCCCAAATTCCAGCCGAAAATAGTCTTAGGTCTTCCCTGATATTGGGCAGCTTTTCCTCACTACAAAAGTTAACATTTTCCGCCTCACTTTCCCTTCTAACAAATTGAGGGGCTCGGCTTAAACCCACTAAAACACAGGGTAAGAAAGTATAACCCAATTCTTCGGCAGCTGAACGGGGTGAAATAGTAGCGTCAAGAGGTAAGGGCATCAAAGCTGGAGCATGGGCGGCAGGAATACCAAATTGACGGACAATAAGATGAGAAATGACGGCTTCTGCTCCTGCTAAGGGATCAACTCCTTGGCCTTGACGGTAGTTATTGAGGGTTAAACTGTCAATATCATCGGGAAAACGGGCTACAATAGCGATCGCTTGTGCTTTTGCTTGTTTAATTAAGGTTTCGGCTGCCCTAAGTAAACTGTCTGGGTTGCCAATGGTTCCCCAACTTGTCCCAGAGGAGGCTATTCGCAATTCGAGGTCGAGTGGGGCATCAGTGAGGATATAATCGGTCAAATCGAGTCCTAGGGTGGCACGGGCAGCATCGGCGGCTTGGAGATGTCTTAGGCGTAATTCCGGTTCGATGCCTTGATCTAGGATTAACCCTACACGGTTTTGATGGACACTTTGCAGTCCCCAATGCCCTTGGGCGAAGCGATCTAGTCCATACCCTTCGACATACAAGGTGTTAGGAAGATTCCAATAAAGTTGCGCGCCATTGAGGACATTGGGATGGGTGATCAGGCAATCGCACACTTGAGACATAGCCCTAGCGACGGGGAGGGCATCTCCTGCATAGCCACCAATAGCTGCCCCAATTCCCGTCGGAACAATTAAAACTACTGTATAAGGACGATTGATCACAAAAGTTGGTAGTTAATTATTACTATTTTCCAACTTTTTTGCTAGTAACAATAGCTTCTATTTGAACGGTTTGTTGGTCTTTGTCCACTTCAGTAATTGCCCATCTTAGGGGTTCCCCTTGTTTTTCTAGTTCAGTTTCTATGGCTTGTTGTAGTTTTAAGGGGTTCTCTTGAAGATCAATTTCGGCACTGATAAAATGGGTAGTCATAGGTCATCGTCTCGATTTGATTAATTGGAATTCTATGGAGCTAAGCGGACTCGAACCGCTGACTTTCACAATGCCATTGTGACACTCTACCAAC
>DLXW01000162.1:0-13197 GCA_003448685.1 Cyanothece sp. UBA12306 | reverse complement strand
CACTCTACCAACTGAGTTATAGCCCCAAATCAAGCCATTTAATATGATAGATTAAATTATCTTTACTGTCAAGATATTTTTGGGGTAAACTTTGTGTTTAGTAATGTACAAGATGACTTAGGACTCTCAATAACTGTACATTTGTAAGGAAGCCTACACTATACTTATATATTAGTGTAGAAGGATGTTACTACCCACTGAGCAAATATAAAATATGTTATCGATAGAGCAAAGGACAAGCCATTCTGGACAAGACTACTTAGATCAAGCTAATCTGTCAGAAGTTAAGGGATCGCCAAACCAATCATTATTACCCCTAACTGCCACCGTTAATAATTGTGATCACTTAGAAGTAGGCGGTTGCGATATTCAGACCCTAGTAAAACAATTTGGTTCCCCTCTTTATGTCCTTGATGAAGTAACCCTTCGTACTGCCTGTCATCAATATAGAGAAGCCTTTAAGACATATTATGCAGGAACCTCCCAAGTCATTTATGCATCGAAGGCATGGAGTTGTCTGGGGATAGTCAATATTGTGGCTAGTGAAGGATTAGGATTTGATGTAGTTTCAGGGGGAGAACTCCATACAACCGTCAAAGCGTTAGAAATGATGAACTGGTCTAGGGAAAAAATTGCCCAAAACCTCTACTTTCACGGCAATAATAAGTCTCAAGAAGAGTTAAAAATAGCCATCGATATTGGTTGTACCATTATCGTCGATAATTGGCTAGAACTTGAAATCCTGGTTAAATTAGCCGAACAAAATCCCGCCCTAACTATTCCGATTTTATTGCGTTTAACTCCAGGAATTGAATGTCATACCCACGAATACATTCGCACTGGACACCTAGATAGTAAATTTGGCTTTGATCCCAATCAACTCGATCGACTTTTTACCTATGTTAGTCAACAACAGAGTCTAGATTGTCGAGGATTACACGCCCATATCGGTTCGCAAATTTTTGAGCGTCAACCCCATGAAGATTTAGGGTCTGTGATGGTTGAATGGCTCAAAAAAGCCCAAAATTATGGATTAAAGTGCCAAGAATTAAATATTGGTGGTGGATTAGGCATTCGCTATGTTGAATCTGACGATCCCCCAAGTATTGAACAATGGGTAAAAACGGTTAGCGAAGCGGTGATGAAAGCCTGTGAAGCCAATCAGTTACCTTATCCTAAACTGATAGCTGAACCAGGGCGATCTCTGGTTGGTTCAGCCTGTATCACAGCTTATACTATTGGTAGCCGCAAGGAAATTCCTGACCTGCGGACCTATATCGCTATAGATGGAGGAATGTCAGACAATCCTCGTCCTATTACCTACCAATCCCAATATTGTGTCGTTGTTGCCAATCGCCTCTCAGCACCCTATAGTGAAACTGTCACTATTGCTGGCAAACATTGCGAATCTGGAGATATCCTGATTAAGGATATTAAGTTGCCTCTAACTCAACCAGGGGATATTCTAGTAGTAATGGCAACAGGAGCTTACAACCATAGTATGGCTTCTAATTACAATCGTTTGCCCAGACCGGCTGCTGTTTTAGTCAATAACGGAGAAGCCAATCTGATTTTGCAACGAGAAACCTATGACGATCTTATTAGCCAAGATCGACTCCCTCAAAGGCTTTTGTCTTATTCAAGCTAATGGGACTGCGACGAATTTATCTCGTCGAAATCTTAATCATAGAAGAATAAGGAATGGTTTTAATTGGACTATAAAAATCTCCATTTAAAACATCTAACTTAGACAAGTGCAGATGTCATCACCATTTTAGACAAACTTTGGTCTAGGGCTTATTTCTTTGGTTAGTCCTATCTATTTCCGGTCTTTGTTATCAATTGATCCTTAACTTTACCATCCTCCATCATGTCGGGTGATATTTCTGACCCTCGCTCGATACCTTCTGGGTTCTTCCATAATGGCATTGATATTACATTAGTGCTGCTGATTACTTATTTGATTCTCCTTGCTATTGGAGAACGTCGTACCCTCTGGATGGTGCGAGGGTTAATTATTTTAATGTTGGCACAAGTTATTAGTCAAAGGCTCCAACTAAGACTTCTCGAAGTAGTCTTAGACAAGTTGGTGCTGGGTGCTGCTGTAGCTATGGCAGTGATTTTTCAAGGAGAATTTCGGCGCTTTCTGGAGTTACTAGGAAGTGGACAAGTAAAGCAATTATTCAACCCACCTCCAATTACTGTTAAATCAGATAATATTATTGATGAAATTGTTGATGCTGTTAAGGAATTGTCCCAAAATCGAACAGGAGCTTTAATAGTCTTAGAAACGGTAGCTTCAGTTGATCCTAGGGTCTTTGTTAATCAAGGGGTTCGCTTAAATGGAGAAGTATCTAAAGAATTACTACAGACTATTTTTCAGCCAAAAACCCTGCTTCATGATGGAGCCATTTTTATTCGAGGATCAGTAATTATTGCCGCAGGAGTCATTTTACCCCTGTCAGAACGAACTGCCCATAGACAGTTAGGAACGAGACATCGGGCAGCTATGGGCATTACTGAAAAGGTTCCTAATTGTTTATGTGTTGTGGTTTCTGAAGAAACAGGTTCAATTTCCTTGGCTCAAGGAGGAAACTTAAATCGTCCCTTAACTAGCAGCAAACTTAAAGAACTTCTTGAAGAGAAATTTTCCCTCATTGCCAAGCAAGAGTCTGTTTCTCCGAGTTGGGGTCGCCTTAGCCGGAAAATTAACTCAAAAGTCCGTAATTTACTATCTTCATCAAAATCTACCCGTAATAAAAAGTAAACTATAGCGCTACGCGCAATTAAGAACGGGCGAATGCGCGAATGTAGAATTAGGCTATGACTCAATTTCAAGCTTTATAAATGTCCTAACCTTAACACGTAACGCTATAACCTAATTTATAACCAATCTTCATCTTCTTGATCTTGCTTAGGATCAGAAGAATCTTCTGGTTCTCGATAGGGTGGTGTAATAATTCGATAATTAGCATCATAAATCTGATTATCAGCTTTATTTTTGCCAGGTTTAGGTTCTTTTGTAGGAGATGACTGTGGGGAAGGTATTTCTTCTTTTTCATCCGAGAGTTCTCGATAGGTGTAGGAATACATTGAACCTTGACGGGATACTTTTGATGGTGGCTGTTGTCGTTCAAAATTGCCCCTGTCATCTAGTGGCGATCGTGATTGACGTTGTTCACGGGGAACAGTCGGTTTAATTGGAGGTTCTTCAATGTTCCAATCATCTTCTTCATCGATGGTTTCTGGGACTGTTCCTTCCCAATTGGTTTGGGGCATTTTTCCCCAGTCTAGTTCCTCGGAAGATTCGGACGATGAAGATTCAGAAGAGGGGGTTTTTGGTGGTTTTTGACGGGGTGGAGGGTTTAAGGGTTTTCGGGTAGTTGCTGGGGAAGATCGATTCAAGAATTGTAAAATTAGGCTAGTTAAGATGCCCGCAGCTGTAAAGAGGACAACCCAAATCCCAATCGGTAGTTGAATGGTGAATAATGCTGTTTGGGCATTGGTTCCTAGGAAATAGAGAACTACAGGCTGTTGATTTTGCACCAGAAAAATAATGGTTGAAACTAGGATGAAAAGCGGTAATAATATTTTCATTTGATTCGTATCTTAAAACCTTTGGGCAAACTAATCCTCAACTTATCCTCTTCTATTATCCCTATAATTCGGAAAAAATTCTCTTTTTTTAACTGGCAAGACTCGGTTGTTCAGTTATTGCTGCTGGGACTAATTTTGCGCTGTATTATTGCTGTGTGGCTGCTTCCTGGTTACGATGAAGGTTATTATTATCTTTATAGCCAACATTTAGATTGGAGTTATTTTGATCATCCAGTATTAGTTGCTTTAACAACTGGTTTTGGAGTTTGGTTAACTGGAATTGCTTCCCCTTTTACTCTTCGTTTAGGAACCCTGATTTTATATACTGGTAGTTTGCTTTTATTATATCTGACTAGTGTTAGATTATTTAATGCCAAAGCAGGAAAACTAACTTTAGCGATCGCTTCTATTATTCCTATTTTTACCATTAGTTTTGGAACAATTACTCTCCCTGATGTTCCTTTAATCTTTTTTTGGTCTGCCAGTTTATATTGTGCTGTTACTGAATTTTTTCCTATTTCTAATCCTGGGTATGTTCCTAGTTACCGCTTAGGAATTTTGGGAGTTCTTGTTGCTTTAGCTTGTCTAAGTAAATATCATGGTTTTATTTTAGCCTTAGGATTGGTTGCTTTTTGTTTAACTAGTCCTAGTCATCGTCGTGCTTTATTATCCCCTTGGGCTTTATTAGGAGTAATCTTATTTATTGTAACGTTATTTCCTCTTTGGTTCTGGAATTTACAACATGATTGGGTTTCTTTGCGATTTCAATTATCTCATCGTTTTGAGGCTCCACCCGAAGGCGTTGTCTCACCATCAGGATTTAATTTTTTAAAGGTATTTTTTGTATTTTTAACTGGTATTGGTTTACTTTTTCCGACCATTGGTATTCCTTTATGGTGGGTTAGCTTTCATGCTTTGATTAGTCAGCTTTTTTGTTTATTTAAGCATCAATCAACTAAATTATCTTCAGGTCACAAATTACTTTTTAAGTATCGATTTTTTCAAAAAAAACAGTTATTTATTCTCTGGATTTCTTTGCCTTTAATGTTAGGTTTTACCTGGTTAGGAGGGAAACAACAAATTCTTGTTACTTGGCCAATTCCTGGGTTTTGGGGAGCAACTTTACTCTTAGGAGTTTATGCTACTCAATGGCAAAAGCGATGGCCTCGTTTGGTTCGATGGTGGATAGGAGGAACTGGGATCGTAACTTCTACTATTATCCTCTTGTTACTGTTACATATTACTACGGGCACTCTGCAAAAATCTGGTAATAATGCTTTGTTTGGTGGCTTTTTGGAACCCAAACATGATCCAGCTAATGAACTGATTGATATTAAACAATTACGTCAAGGGTTCGTTGAATCTCCTATTCTTTTGACTGCCTTAAAAGAGAGTCGTTTTATCTTTAGTAATGCCTATTATTTGGGTGGATTAATTGATTTAGCCCTCAAACCAATTAATCCTATTCCCGTGACTTGTTTTAGTTACGATAGAAGAGGATTTTCTTTTTGGCCTGATACTGATCAATGGATAGGAGAAGATGGTCTTTATATTACTTTAGAACAATTCGATCAAATGCAACATTTAAAAGCTGAATTTAAAGATTACTTTGTAAGTTTCCAAGAAATTGGCCTAGTTCCTATTCGTCGAGGAGGGGTTATTGTTACAGTTTTTCATGTGTATCAAGCTAAAAATCTATTAAGACCCTATCAAGTACAAATGGAGTATTATAATCAGTAATTAAGACCTAAAACTCAAAACTAATCTTCAAATCTGTCCTCTGCTTTATATTTGGTAATCTCTAACTATCTATTTTCTATTATTTGGTCATTTGTTCCTTGACTAGAAGATTTAGGGGTTAATTTACTTGGTTTAGTTTTTTCTAGTTCAAGAATTTTTCTTTGCCAAATAGTTAGTTGTCTTTCTAATCGATTAATTTGGCTTTGCATCAAATTTAAGTCACTTTGATACCGTTGATTATTACTTTGTTGAATTGCTAAAATTTTATCGGTAATTTCTTCTTGTTGTTGTCTTAATTGGTAAATTTCATCAACAAATTGTTGTTCTAATTTTTCAATTTTGGATTCTTTATTTAAGATATAGGGTAAGACATCACTTAACCATAAAAAGCTACCAACTCCGATGACAATTCCGCTTAAACCTAAGACAATTGTTGTCAAAATTCTGTGACGTAATTTGAGAGACTGAGACAATTTAGACAGTAGATTTAAGGCTTCTTGACAATCAGGCTTAATGGCTAAACATTGACGAATTCTAAAACGAATATTTTTCTCATCTTCGGGATGATGTTTTTCTTGCCAACGCCCCATATAGGAACTGGCTAAGGTAACTAACATATCTAAATTAGAGGGATTAAAAGCTACCGCTTCTTGTAGTTCACAGATTGCATCATCCCAATGTTTTAGACCCATATAACCTTGAGCGCGAATATAATGGTCATGGGATTGTTTTTGGGCAGCTTCAATTTCTTCGGGTTCTATGCCCAATTCTGAGGCAATTTGTTCTAATTCTTCTGTAGTTGGAATGCGTTGACTAGATTGACTCAATTCAGTCACTCGCTGAATATAATTTTCAATCACACTACTGGAGACACTTTTTGAGATAACAGTCATGGCTATGAATTCTCCCTAAGTTTGGGTCCAATTGAACCTACCTGAATAATTAAGGTGGGGTTGTTTTCGTTAATTGATTGGGTTAACCTTGAGCCATAGAGCGAATAATATCTCCTTGGGTAAGGATGCCAATTACTTGTTTTCCTGTGTCATCAACTACTGGTAAGCGGCGGATTTTCTTTTCGTGCATAATGTGGGCAGCTTCTCGTAGAGATTGGGATGATTTGATAGAAATAGGGTGATCACTCATCACTTCCCCTACTGTTTGACCTAAAGCCTTATGAATCTCTTTTTCATAACGGGCAGGATTTTGTAAATAAATCACACTATCAAGAATCATAATATAGGGGGCTGGTTCAACCCCTGTTTCTTGCCACATTAAATCGGTTTCGGAAATAACACCGATTAATTTTCCTGAATCATCAACTACTGGTAACCCACTGATTTTTTTCTCCGCCAAAATTTGGATAGCTTCGGGTAACGGTGTTTGTGGGGTCACCGTTATTACATTGGGGGTCATTACATCTGCAACAGTTTTGGTCATGCCTTACCTGGGGAACTATTAAGCTATTTAATCAGCCACTCTAACTCTATTGTAAGCAATTGAGGATCTTTAACTGCCTTCAAAGTTGAAATTTTGTAATTTCTTACAGTTAGTAGCCAGCCAATATATAAGACAAACTTATTTTAAGTTTAATTAACAATCTCATTACTAATCCCTATTTAACTGTGGATAGTTTTCCCTTAGTATCAGAAATGGAGTTGACAACTTACACTTTAAAGTTATTCAAGTCCCCTGTCGTTTTACTTGAGAAGAGGAATCACTAATGCCAACATTTAAAGTTACTTTAAACATGACCGACCCCGAAACCGAAGCAAAGAGTACACAGACTATTGAAGTACCTGATGATGAGTACATTCTAGACGTAGCAGAGGAGCAAGGATTAGATCTTCCTTACTCCTGTCGTGCTGGGGCTTGTTCTACCTGTGCTGGTAAAATGGTTTCTGGGACTGTTGACCAATCTGATCAGTCTTTCTTAGATGATGAGCAAATCGAAAAAGGTTTCGTTCTCACTTGCGTGGCTTACCCTACTTCTGACTGCACCATTGATACCCACCAAGAAGAGTCATTGTACTAAGTTCAACTTTCAAGGCCAACAAACTATCGATTTATCGATTTACAAGTGAAAGTGTAATATATCGTCCATTATAGCAGGGAATTCATTTTTTGAGTCCCTGCTTTATTGTTACTTAATAATTAATTTTTCTTTAGCAAATCTTAAGACAACTGCGGGTCTCGATTAATAATTTAGATGACCCACAGCTTAGAGGCAATGGAACGTCAAAAATATTGGGAGTTAAGATAATTTATGGCTATTTCTTGTAATTTTTTATAGTTTATTTTTCCCTGTTGATTACGAGAAAAATTATCAACACAAATCCAATATTTGGGCTGTTTAAATTTGCTTATTTGTTCTTCAATAGCTTGTTGAATAGTTTCACTAGATATAAGAGTTGTTTTAGGGATGTAAACGGCAGTTACTGCTTGTCCCCAATGACGATGAGGAGTACCAATTACAGCAACATCTTTGACCATTCCTGTTGCTAAAATTACCGTCTCTATTTCTTGGGGATAGACGTTTTCTCCTCCGGTAATTATTTTTTGGCTTTTTCTACCAATAAGAGATAAATAATTATTTTGATCAAGATATCCTAAATCATCAGTCATTATGGTGTTTGGATGCTCAATTTTAGGATAGTATCCTAAGAATAAAGAACTAGATTTTATGAGAATTGTTCCAATTTTATTAATTGCTAATGAATTATTATATGAGTCAAGAATCCTAATCTCAGCATGGGGCAAAACCTGTCCAGTGCTATTATTTCCTTGGAGGAAATCTTGGGGTTTTAAAGTGACAATTTGGGAGGCTGTCTCTGTCATACCATAGGTAATTGCTAAGTTAATCTTATATTTTTTTGCTGTTTCTAATGTTAAGGGATTAGGAGATGCGCCACCTAGAAGTACAGTATTAAATTGGGCTAACCAATTAGGACATAATTCTAATAATAGTTGCAATTGGGTGGGAACCAGTGAAATAAAAAAATCGCTGATATTTTGGTCTAAATTAACTCCTTTTTTTAAGGTTGAATAGGAAATAAGTGCCAATTTACCTTGGGTTAAAAACGAACGCATAAATTGCATCAATCCACTAACATGATAGAGGGGCAAACAGCAAAAAGAATCAACTTTATTAATTTTAAAATACTTAATAAAACCTTTGACAGAATTAGATAAGGTTCCCCAGGTATGAATAGCAAAACGAATTTTTCCTGAAGATCCTCCGGTAGGAATCATAATTGTATTTTTGCCATCAAATACTAAACTTGTGTTTTGTTTATTTTCGTCATTATTGGCTAATAGTTGGTAAAAAAAATGTGTTTGCTCAAGTCCGATAATTAAATCTGGTTGCACTAAACTAAAAACCTGTTGCCATTCACTTTTTCCCCATTGGTAATTGCACAAGAAAATCGGACAATTCGTCATAACTCCCGCTAAAAAAGCTGCTAAAAATTTATATTGATCAGACTCTGCTAAAATTATTTTAGGACTATTAATCTTTGATTTAATTTGATTAATTTTTTCAATAAAATATTGAGTATTTTGGTAAAAGTAATAACTATCATATTCGATTAACCAAGACTCATTTGAGAGGTTTTTAAGGTAAATTAAGAGTTCTTCCATATCTTACTTAAAAATTCAGTTTCATTATCCTTAAACCAGTGATCTATTCCTAAACCCATAGCTCGATCGCTTTGGACTAATTCGGCAACAAGAGTTAATATGTATTCTCGAGCAATTTTAGTTTCAAATACGGAAGAAAAAACCAAATCAAGGGGATAAATTCGACACAACTGACGAAGACGACTAGGAAATCCAGCTATCGCAGCCTTGATAATAAATATACCACGCCACCCTTGGTGATAACATTGTTCTAATTGAGTTAAATTAGAGACAGATTCATCTAAAGCTAAAGGAGTGTGATATTCCTCACTTAATTGTACCATTGAATCAAATTCTGCCATCGATAAAGGTTGTTCAATAAATTCAACAATTCTTGATTGATCAGCAATTTTTAGCCATAGTCTAGCTTCTTCTAAATTTAATCCACCATTACCATCTAACCTCAATCTTATTCCTGGGGGTAACTCTGTTATTAAATCTTCAAATATTCTAATTTCTTCAAAAATATTGTCAATTCCTATTTTCCATTTAAAAGTTGTGCCTTGTTGGGGATCAAACTTTTTCCATGCTTCTAACGCAGCTTTTCCTGTAGGTAATAAATAACTATAGTTGATTTTTTTTGTATTTTGGTTTATTGGATTTAATATAGATTGAAATAGACTTAAATTAAACCCTTCTAAAGCTGACTCAAAGCCAAATTGACAAGCAGGTAAACTATTAGGAATAGCCTGAATTTGTTCCCAACTTATTTTACCTGATAAAGCTTGACAAAAAACCAAAGCTTGTTGCATATTTTCTGAACCAAACCAGGGTAAAGGGGCAATTTCTCCCCAACTTATCTTATGATCTTCAGAGATTAAACGGATAATAATTCCTTCCCGTTGTTTCCAAATACCATAATGAGTTAATAAAGGTTGTTTAAAAAGACGGGAGTAAACTCGGAAATCAAAGCGATATTGACTCATAAAGTAAAGGATAATATAAATTAAATTATCATAATTATTCTGGGAACCAACTACGATCAAGATAATTAATTTTTGCGTAAGGTTCTAAAGCATTTAAAATCCGGTTACCATAACTACGATAATTAACTCGATTATCTAATAAAGCTAACACACCTTGAGACTCACGCAAAGGCATTACTGCTCTTTGTATGGTTCTTAAAGCTGTTGGTAAAAGATAGAGACGAAACCAATCTTTATGGTTTTTTTTATAATAATTAACATGGGCAGCAACCAAGGGATTTTCTAAAGAAGGAATAGGCAAAGTAACCATGACTAATAATTGAGGTATGGGCAATTGTTCATAATTGATTTGCCAAAAATCCCAACCACTAATTAAAATTGAGTCATGAGAAATTTCTATTTTTTCTACTTGCACTCGTGAACCAAATTCAGCAGCTAAAGCTGTTCCTACTTGGGCTTTTAAGGGGACATCATCCACAATAATAATAATCAATTCTTCACGGTGGCAACATAATTGTACCAGAGCATAAACTTGATTGAGCATTACTCCTTGAAATTCAGGAGTATTGGGCATTGGCAAGCGATCAAGAATATATAATTTGATTAGTTCATTCTGTCGGTTAGGGGAGAATTTAAGACAGAGAATATCATCGTTTAATCCAATGGTATCACGATAAGTTGAAGCAGTTTTTTGGCTATCAAGAAAACCTCCCATTAAAACTACAGAAGAGGTTTGCCAAATGGGTTTTAAAGTTGAGGCAACTTCTAAGGGGCTAAGATGCAAAGAAAAATCATTATTTTTGCGGTCTATGGATGCCCAAATTAATTTATTTTCTAAAGAAATCTGCTGTAAAAATTTTTGAAATGGTGAATTATCAATTACTATTTTTTCTAGATGTTGTAACTCTTCAGATTCTTCAGCATAGAGAAGATAACATTGATAGGGATTATTCGGACGACTCAGAATACTTTTGTGAAGAGATAGATAAACTTCCTGGATCAAATTACCAGCTGAAGGATTACTTTTTTGCAATTCCTGCCAATGGTTTGATTCAATAGTAATAGTTAAATATTCCCTTGTCCATTTTTCTAATTGATTAGCTTCATCAATTAAAGTAGGGATATTAGAAGTAAAACGACTTTGATTTTCTAAGTGATCTCTTAACCAAGTTTGGGGTGATACCATTAATAGTCCTGCAAAATTCTCCCTAGTTAATTGATCATTTTGGGTTTCAATTATCTGATCTGTTTGTAACCATTCCTGAAGACTGGGAATAACGTCTTGTAATAACTTTTGTTGAACGGTTAAAGAAGCTACCAACAAAACTCGGCGATCGCTCAGTAATGCTGGCATTAAATAGCTTAAACCATAACGGGACACCGTATTTCCTGTTTGAATTATCGCAGAACGTCCTAAACGCAACCCCCGCGATACTAAACGCGCCATAGTTAGGTGGTGATCCCATAAAGGTTGTCCTTGTTGGCGTAAAAACGCCCTCAGTGAGTTGTGAACTTCTGCTTCTAGTAGTTTCATGGTTATTTGGGGAACTCAGGAGACAGCAGCAAGGATCAACTTAGGAATTTCAAGCATAAATACCCGATGAGATGATAGGCTAGATTATTCATCAAACTTAATTTAAGGATAACAAGCATGGCAGAAATTCAATTTTCAAGAGGTGTTACTGAACCAGTTATTCCCGATGTTCGTTTAACCCGTTCTCGTAGCGGTCAAAGTGGTACAGCGACTTTTCGCTTTGAGTCTCCTAACATTCTTAGTTCTGAGAGTACCGATGAAGTGACGGGAATGTATCTCATCGATGAAGAAGGAGAAATTTCTACCAACGAAGTGAAAGGAAAATTTATTAATGGCAAACCAACTTCGGTCGAAGCTATTTTAATTATGAGATCTCCTGAAGAATGGGAGCGTTTTATGCGCTTTATGGAGCGTTATGCTAAACAACAAGGACTCGAATTTAGTCAAGCTAATCAAGCTTAGTCGATCTTTGGCTATCGGTGATCAGTATAGCAAAAGTCATCTAGTCAACGGATTGCAGATTGCAGATTGTAGATTGTAGATTGACTCCCTATTACGAGACAGTCCCTTGGGATAAAAGACTTGTAGATTGTAGATTTATTGTAGATTTTAGAGGGTAGATTGTAGATTTTCCCCTGCTTGAAAGCTAGGGGCTTGTCTAATATTCCAAGAAAGCAATCTACAATCTACATTCTCCAATCTTCGGTCAAATTAGCTTTAGATAAGTTGATTTTACCCGAATTAATTCACTTGACTGAGCAATTAAAAAGGTAAGCGAGGAATTTGACTAACAACTCCTTCAATTTGTTGATAAACGTCTGCTAAGCGATCGCCGTCTACATGGAGATCAGAAGTGGGATAATTTTCTAGTATTTCAATTACCTGAATATTGCGATCAGATAAAGCAGAGGTGACTAAAGCTCCTCTTAATGATTCTCTACTAGCGCGTTTGGAGGGAGTATGGATAACTTGTCCGACTTCATCTAACACAAAATTTCCAGCAAAACTATTAAGAATTTTTGATAAAAATACGGGATCAACATCAACATTTTGATTCAAAATGCTGCGCAATTCATCGGGTTGTTTATTGGCTAATTTTAGATAAGCTTTCAAAGAAGGGGATACTTCTCCGGTTTTAGCCAAGTTGCTTAATTCAGGAACTGATATCGACTCCCGTAGAACACTATATTTCAAAATAACTTGATCTGCTGCTCTGACAGGAAGACTAGCAGAAACTGCGCCTAAAAAACCTAAAATAAAGCTTAAGCTTAGATGATTAATAATTTTGAGCATTATAGTTAATAATTTTGAGGGTTTTTGATCTCTATTATAGAATATAATAACATTTTAACTTATTTGTATAATTCATCAATAATCAAAGGGTTGAGTAAATAAATGGCATCCCAGAAAATTATTCCTTTAAAATTATCAGATGGGGAAACCATCAAAGTTGAAGTAACTCAACTTGGTGAACAACCAGTATCCTCAGAAACGAGAATTTTTAAGCAAGCAACCAAGGTTATTAAATCCATTGCTAATGATGTTGCTGATACATTGAAAGAAGTTAATGAAACGGTTAAACCAGATAAATTTAGTGTTACCTTTGGCTTAGAAATTGCCGTTGAAAGTGGAGAATTAACCGCTTTAATTGTTAAAGGAACTGGGAAAGCTAATTTAGAAATTACCATGGAATGGAGTGATTAATGAAGTCAGAAGTCGTAGGGG
>DLXW01000219.1:5543-5897 GCA_003448685.1 Cyanothece sp. UBA12306 | reverse complement strand
GACTATATTTTTATGAACTATAACCAAAGGAGTATTGCTCTTTCACTAACTATCTCAATGAAAAAATATCTCCGAGAAAAACTCAATATTTCTCGTTTAACCATTAAATATGGGAGATTGACCCTCTTTTTTTGGATCGCTGTCAGCATAGCCGGACTTTTGGCTTTTAGTTCCCTAAAATACGCCCTATTCCCTGATGTTCCTTTTCCTGTAGTTATTGTTCAATCGACGGCTTCTTTTGACACTGCCCAGGAAACAGAAGCTAAATTGACTAAACCCATCGAGGAATCGTTAAAATCACTCAAAAAAGCCGAATTATTTTCTTCTACCTATCCTGGACAAACTATTGTTAGT
>DLXW01000219.1:0-5328 GCA_003448685.1 Cyanothece sp. UBA12306 | reverse complement strand
TATTGTTAGTGTGGCTTTTGAGGGAGGATTAAAACTTGATCGATCGACACAAATTGTCAAACAAGCTTTAAAAAAGGTTTCTTTGCCTGCAAAAGCAACCCTCGAAGTAAAGCCTTTTAGTTTAAACGAATCTGGGGCAGTTAGCTATGCTATTCAAAGTCAGAATCAACCTCTCGAAGAGTTAGCAAACATAGCGAAAGAGGAAATTATCCCCCCCTTAGAAAATTTATCAGGAGTTAGTCGGGTAGAATTGTTAGGAGACGGCAATTTTAGGTCAACAGACGGCAATAATAACTTAAATGCTAACCCATCTAGTTTAGTGCGCTTCAACGGTGAAGATGTGCTATCGGTGCGAATAGTCAAGAAAGCTGATGCTAATACTCTAGAAGTGGTGCATCAAGCTAAAACCGTCATTGCTAATCTATCGAAAACCTTACCCGATGTCCAATTAATTTTAGCAGAAACCCAAGCTGACTATATTGAGGAAGCCAGTCAATCAACTATTGAAGCCTTGATTGGGGCAATTTTTCTGGCAATTTTAGTCATTTTCGCGTTTTTACGCAATCTTCAAGCTACATTAATTACTGCCTTAGCCATCCCTATTTCCTTGTTAGTCACTTCTATTTTTCTAGTAATAGCGGGTTTTAATTTAGAAACCCTAACTTTATTGGCTTTGGCCTTAGTTATTGGCATTATTGTTGATGATGCTATCGTAGATGTAGAAAATATAGCCCGTCACATTAATAATGGAGAAAGTCCCAAACAAGCAGCTATTAAGGGAACCGACGAAATTGGGCTAACCGTGACAGTTTCCACTGTAACCATTGTTGCAGTTTTTACACCCATTTCTTTAATTGGAGGGAACTTAGGACATTTCTTCAGACCTTTTGGTTTAACCGTTGCTATTGCGGTTTTAATTTCTTTGCTGGTTGCCCGAACTTTATCACCTGTTTTAGCCGTTTATTGGATGAAATCAAAGGGACAACCAAAAGAAAAAATTAAACCCTTTTTCTTATCAAGACCTTATCGAAATCTCCTAGATTGGTCTTTGACTCATCGCAAAATAGTTATTATAATAGCTCTGATTAGTTTCGTTTTAGGATCTTCTTTAGTTACCCTAATTCCTAAAGGATTTTTACCTAAATTGGATCGAGGAGAATTTAATATTATTTATACTTTACCGGTGCCGAAAATTCCCGAACGGTTACGAATTAATACCCAAAATAATCCCGATAATCAATCTTCCTTATTTAGTAATATAACTCAATCTCCAGAAAGATTTTTATTAAGGGCTAATCGGCGAGTTGCCAAAAAATTTGAGCAACCTGTATTAGAAGATTCTAATGTTGAATCTACTTATACTATTGCTGGTTTAAGGGGTGATCCACTCAAGGGAAAGATTTACGTTAAATTAAAAAAAGATCGCCAATTAACAACTAATGAAGTTCAACAACAAATTCGTGATTACTTACCTAAAATAAAGAGAGTAAATGTTAGTATTGAAGATATTTTATTTGTGGAAACTGGAGATGACAATCCTTTAAAAGTTGCTTTGATTGGGGATAATATTGAATCCTTAAATGCCACGGCGCAAAAGGTCAAAAGTAGTTTAGAACAAATTTCTGGTTTAGTAGATATCAAAGTATCTAATGAAGCTAAAAACAATGTATTAATTGAGCATTTTCAAGGGCAAAGAGTTATTTATTTAACAGGTAATATAACCGAAGGTATTGGTTTAGGAGACATTACAGATCAGGTAATAGCAATTAGCGAGTCAATTTTGCCCCCTGATATTAGTTTAGATATTCAAGGTTCATCAGCACAAGTGCGTAAGATTTTTAGGGATTTTGGCATCGCTATTGTCATGTCTATTATTTCTATGATGGTGGTTTTATATATTCCCTTTGGACGATGGTTAGAACCTTTAGTCGTGATCCTATCTTTACCCCTTTCTCTAGTAGGGGCAATGTTTGCTTTATTAATTACCCAAAGCGATTTTGGGATGATCTCTTTGATTGGTTTTATTTTTTTACTGGGATTATTAGATAAAAATGCTGTTCTCTTAATGGACTATATTAATCAATTGAGAGAACAAGGAATGAGTCGCCATGAAGCTATTTTGAAAACCGGAGAAGTTCGGATTAGACCAATTATTATGACCACCACTTCAACTATTTTGGGAATGTTACCTATTGCCCTAGGATTAGGTGCAGGTGCAGAATTAAGACAACCCATGGCAGTAGCTATTATTGGAGGATTAATTACCTCATCTTTATTGAGTTTAATTGTAGTTCCTGTTCTTTATACTGTTTTAGAAGATTGGTGGTCTAAGAAGGTAAAAATAAATTAATAAATTCAGAAAAAAGATGCAATTACTAAGTAGAAAGTTTACAGTAAATGAATATCAAAAAATGAGTGAAGTTGGTATTTTAAACCCAGAAGATAGAGTCGAATTAATCCACGGTCAAATTATACCTATGTCTCCCATTGGTTTAAAACACGCTGCCATGGTCAAACGGTTAAATACTTTCCTCACTTATCAATTATACAATCAAGCTATTATTGGAGTACAAGATCCCATCCAAATTGATGATTTTACACAACCTCAACCAGATATTTTTTTATTAGCAATCCGTTCAGATTTTTATGAATTAGAAATACCTAAGCCGCAAGATATATTAGCCGTAATTGAAGTTTGCGATACTACTATTAGGTATGATAGAGAAATTAAAATACCTCTTTATGCAACCAGCAATATTCCCGAAACTTGGCTAATTAATCTCAATAACCAATCCCTAGAAGTTTATAGAAATCCTCAAAATCAAAACTATCAAACAAAACAAGTATTAAATAAAAATCAAACCATTTCGTTATTAGCTTTTCCTCAATTAATTATCAAATTGACAGAATTTTTTATTTGAATTATCAGTAATAACTTGTCATCTTACCGACTTATTCCCCTTGTACGATGATAACTTTTAGATAATCGGTTACACTACGGTATGAAATTAATAGCGATCGCCTACCCATTATGTCTAACCATCTGGCTGCTGCCCAAAGTCTTTATCTCCGCAAACACGCAGATAATCCGATAGACTGGTGGTACTGGTGCGAAGAAGCTCTATTAGATGCTAAACAAAATAATAAACCGATTTTTCTCTCTATTGGTTACTCTAGCTGTCATTGGTGTACGGTAATGGAGGGAGAGGCTTTTTCCGATCAAGAGATCGCTACTTATCTTAATGCTAATTTTCTCCCCATCAAACTTGATCGAGAAGAAAGACCCGATCTCGATAGTCTCTATATGCAAGCAGTACAAATGATGGGAATACAAGGGGGTTGGCCTCTCAATATTTTTCTAACCCCTGATGATCTTGTTCCCTTTTATGGTGGAACCTACTTCCCTGTAGAACCTCGTTATGGTCGTCGAGGTTTTCTCCAAGTCTTACAGTCGGTTCGCCGTTTTTACGACACAGAAAAAGAAAAACTCAACAGTTTTAAGCAAGAAATTCTGGTAACTCTACAAAAATCGACTATTTTTCCGGCAACTGATGACCAATTGCTCAATAATGAATTATTTTATCGAGGTATTACCGCTAATACAGAGGTAATTACAGTTAATCCCCAGGATTTTAACAGGCCCTGTTTTCCAATGATTCCCTATACCAATCTAGCTTTGCACGGAAGTCGTTTTTCCTTTGAGTCTCACGATAATATCCAAAATGTAACCTATCAAAGGGGAGAAGATCTTGTTCTAGGAGGTATTTATGACCATGTTGGGGGAGGTTTCCATCGCTATACAGTAGATTCTACTTGGACAGTTCCTCATTTTGAAAAAATGCTCTATGATAATGGGCAAATTGTTGAATATTTAGCCAATCTTTGGAGTAAAGGCCATCAAGAACCAGCCTTTAAACGAGCGATCACCCGAACTGTGGAATGGTTGCAAAGGGAAATGACTTCCCCCCAAGGATACTTTTATGCTGCCCAAGATGCGGATAATTTTACCCATCCCCAAGAAAAAGAACCCGAAGAGGGAGATTTTTATATCTGGAAATATCAAGAGTTACAAAATTGTTTAACTCCCGAAGAATTAGGTCTTTTAGAAAAAACCTTTACCATTAGTGCTGAAGGTAATTTTGAAGGAAATAATGTGCTACAACGAAGGGCAGGAGGGGAATTTGACGAAGACTTAGAAAACATTTTAGACAAATTATTTACCATACGCTACGGAAATTCTCGAGAAAAATTAAAGACTTTTAGCCCTGCAAGAAACAACCAAGAAGCTAAAAATAAAAAATGGCAAGGTCGTATCCCTCCGGTGACAGATACTAAAATGATTGTAGCCTGGAATAGTTTGATGATTTCTGGGTTAGCTAGAGCATATGGGGTGTTTCAAGAACCTTTATATTGGGATTTAGCCGTTAATGCCACCGAGTTTATTTTACAACAACAATGGGTCAAAAAAAGATTATATCGCCTCAACTATGAAGGTCAACCTTCCGTATTAGCCCAATCAGAAGATTATGCCTTGTTTATTAAAGCTTTATTAGATTTACAAATGGCTAATCCTTATCACATAGAATGGTTAGAAAAAGCCCAGGAAGTTCAACAAGAATTTGATGAGTTTTTCTGGTGTTTAGAAATGGGAGGTTATTATAATAATGCCTCCGATAATAGTGAGGATTTATTAGTCCGTGAACGCAGTTATATTGACAATGCAACTCCCTCTGCTAATGGTGTTGCTTTAAGTAATTTAGCCCGTTTAGGACGGCTAACTGATAATTTAGATTATCTTGATCGCGCAGAACAAGGCTTACAAGCTTTTAGTAGTATTTTGTATCAATCTCCCAAAGCTTGTCCTAGTTTATTTGTTGCCCTAGATTGGTACCGTTTTGGTAATTCAGTTCAGAGTAATCAAGAGGTTTTAAATAGCCTAATTTCTGAGTATTTTCCGGCAACTGTTTATCGTATTAATGACGAAATTCCTAGTAATTGTCTTGGCTTAGTTTGTCGAGGATTATCTTGTTTAGAACCCGCCCAAACTCGCAATCAATTATTGTCTCAAATCAAAGAGATTATTATATAAACTAAATTCTCAGTATTAGTTTCTCAACAATCTATACACTTCTGACACTTATATGCTATATTATACGTCATTTTAAAAAATTTAAAATTTACTTTATCTTGAAATGTCGCGGTGAAGACCCCCGTTATATTTTTCCACAAAATACTCACAAAAATTAACGGGGGATGAAACCCCGACCAAATATATAAACAGCGAAGCACGATCTAAGATTGAAACTCGGCGTTGCATCATAACGGGAT
>DLXW01000253.1:4549-13745 GCA_003448685.1 Cyanothece sp. UBA12306 | reverse complement strand
GAGCAGGGGAGATTATTTTCAACTATTTTAGAGTAAATAAAGATTTTACAATCTATAAATCCCTTAAAATCTGAACTATAATCACTAATCCTAGATTTTTATCCTATCTTCTTTCTCCCATGCTCCGGTCTCCGAAGCTCCCCCGCAATCCTAACTAGGAGGTTTGTGATCTACTGAGGTTATAAATTGTATCAGACACACTTTAGACCAGCTTGAAAGATTTGATTAGCTGTTTGATGAAAAGCTGGAAATGTTGGGGAAGTAATAAGATCATCGCCACTAAATTGCTGAACCTGATATTCTCCCTCAATTAATTGATAAATTGACAATTTAGGTTGTTTAGGATTGCCCAAAAAGTTCCGTCCTCCTAATGCTGCGTAGTCAACGATCCAATATTCAGCAATCTCTAGTTCCTCATAATCTGCGCGTTTTTTGAAGTAATCATCACGCCAGTTGGTACTGACAACTTCAACTATTAGTTTAACGGAGGAAGCACGTTCTATGATTGATTCACTCTCCCAACGGGTTTCAGTCGCGATCGCCTCTTGATCAATCACAATTATGTCTGGTTCATACCCTGATTTCCCGTTACTAGATTTAACAATTGACTCTCTGGGAATTGTCCACATTCCCCGTTTGCCCATTTGAATAATTGTGAGGATCAATTCTTCGATCAAAAAACCCGTAACTGTTGAGTGTTTTCCTTTGGGTTTGGGCATTTCAACAATTATTCCATCATGTAGTTCATAGCGTCCCCCGATCTTGGGATATTGGGCTATGAAATCATCAAATGTAATTATTTTTGTTAATGTCTCAATCATCTTAAAACTTGTTTTTTTTTAGCCTAATATTCTCGAATATCCTCATACATTTAACAGTTACAATAATTGATTGAACAAGCTACAACTTTCAAGATTTTTCCTAAGAATTTCCTAGAGGTTTTGCAGCCATATCCATGAAAATTTGTTGAGAACTTTGTTCTAGTCCCTTTTCTCCAGGATGTCTTTGAATGTAATTTCCATCAGATTGTAATTCCCAAGCTTGACGGTTATCAGCTAACATAATGCCCAAAATTTCTTGCAATTCTTGGACTAAAGTTGGATCTTCAATAGGGGTAACTGCTTCAACTCGTCGTGAGAGGTTACGAGTCATCCAGTCAGCGCTTCCTATATAGATTTCTTGTTTCCCACCATTGTGGAAATAAAAAATGCGAGAATGCTCTAAAAAGCGACCAACAATACTGATAACATTGATGTTATCGCTAATCCCTTCAAGACCTGGCCGTAAACAACAAATTCCCCGCACAATCAAGTCAATTTTGACTCCTGCTTGGGAAGCTTTATAAAGGGTGGCAATCATTTGGGGATCAACTAAGGCATTCATTTTAGCAACAATACGACCACTTTCCCCATTTTGGCAATGTTCTGCTTCACGATTAATCATGGCTATCATGCGATCGCGCATATTTACGGGAGCAACTAATAGTTTACGGTAAGATTTTTGGCGGGAATATCCGGTCAAAAAGTTAAATAAATCAGTTAAATCTGCTCCCAATTCTTCCTGACAACTTAATAATCCTAAATCGGTGTATAGTTTTGCCGTTTTAGGATTGTAATTTCCCGTTCCAATATGAACATAACGCCTAATTTTATTGCCTTCTTGACGTACTACTAGAACAATTTTTGTATGGGTTTTTAAACCAACTAATCCATAAACAACATGAACCCCTGATTGTTCTAATCGCTTAGCCCAAATAATGTTATTCTCTTCATCAAAACGAGCTTTTAATTCTACCAATGCTGCTACTTGTTTGCCATTTTCAGCCGCAGTAATTAAGGCATTAACAATGGGAGAATCTCCTGAAGTTCGATAGAGAGTCATTTTAATGGCTAAAACATTGGGATCATAAGCTGCTTGGGTAATAAATTGTTGGACTGAACCACTAAAAGAATCATAGGGGTGATGAACTAATAAATCTGAATGACGAATTAAGGAGAAAATATCTTCTCCTTCGAGTTGAATAACCCCATCTTCATTACCATCAACTACTTCTTTTACCCGCTGTAAAAAAGGAGGAATAATGGGAGTCCACGAAGGATCTTTGAGATCGGGACGAGGAATAGACATAAAGTAAAATAAATCCTTTAGTCCTAATAATCCATCGATCTGGTAAACGTCGTTTTCTTCTAAGATTAAATCTTCCATCAGTCGTTGTCTGATGTTACTCGGAGTTGAAGCTTGAATTTCTAAACGAACGGCTGATTTCCCCACATGACGCTTACGCAATTCTTGTTCAATAGCTAGGAGAAGATCGTCTGCTTCATCTTCTTCTACGGATAAGTCGGCATTGCGGGTTAAGCGAAAGGGGTGACATTCTTGTACAATCATCCCAGGAAACAAGGCTTCGAGATTGTGGGCTATTACTTGTTCGAGGGGAACTCCTGTCCAAATTGCTGTCTGATCATCTTCTTGATGGCGTAATTCTTTGGGTAAGGCGATAAAACGGGGTAGAACGCGGGGAACTTTCACCCTAGCAAAGCGTTCTTCATCAGTTTCTGGTTCTCGAACTACTACCGCTAAGTTGAGGCTCAAGTTAGAAATGTAGGGGAAAGGATGACTTGGATCAACTGCTAGGGGAGTAAGAACGGGGAAAATTTGGTCTTCAAAATATTGATGAAGATAGGTGCGCTGTTCTTGATCGAGATCAACGTAGTTAACTAGATAGATTCCTTGGGCGGTTAAAAGGTTTCTGAGGGTATATTCAAAGAGGTGATCTTGTTGTTTGGCTAAGGGACGGAGGCGATCGCTAATAGCTGTTAGTTGTTCGTGGGGGGTGAGTCCATCTGCTGTTAATTTCGTTACACCTGCTTTTAATTGCTGTTTTAATACGGCAACCCTCACCATAAAAAATTCATCGAGGTTAGAGCTAAAGATAGCACAAAATTTGAGGCGTTCTAGGAGTGGGGTGCGTTCGTCTAAAGCTTCGTGTAAGACTCGATAATTGAATTCTAACCAGCTTAATTCTCGATTGAAGTAATATTGGGGATCTTGGAGATCGATGCTATCAGGGGCGATTTTAGCTTGGGACATAATCGAAAAGAGCAGACGGCTAGACTTTAGTATAGGGGGTTACACCGCTACGCGAAATGAAAAAGTAAGCTAGAACTAAGGTTTTAGCTGTTTCTGATGTCAATCAAATACCTTAATGGCTAGTGCGATGTTATCCTTGATTTTATCGTAATTCGTTCCCTATTAGTTTATCCTTCAGTTAAGATTTCAGTAGGAGTAAATGAATTTTTATTCTTAGATAAATTATGGCAGATTCTCCTAATACTTCACCATCAAACCCTGAACCTTCCAAACAAAAAGTAACTCCTTTACGTTGTCTGATTGGTTCGACTATTTCTGGTTCTCTGGCGATCGCATTGTATTCTCTTACTCTTTCTATTGTCCATAGTTTTGCTAGTAAACCTTTGACATCTAAGAAGGTTTTAGTCTTGAGAATTGGTTCTTTAGTCCGAACTTTAGTGATGGGTGTTGCTTCATTAGGAACTTTTATCTTTGCTTTTGTCGCTTTTGGTTTAATTCTTTTGGCTATTCAGTTATCTTTTGCCAAAAAATCTTAAGGTTTCATTTGATTAAGTTCCTAGATAGCGAGAGATAAAGCTTTCGAGCGATTCTAGTTTAAGATCATAAATGGCTTCTATTTGACTAATTTCTTCTGGAGTACAGAAAAATTCATTAGCGAGTAAGGTTCTCAAAGTTCCTAGCGATCGCTGTAATTGGGGATTAAATAATCCTAAACCCGAACGTACTCCATCCAAGATAAATAGGGGAGGGTTGATAATAATGGGTTCTTTTTGGAAAATTCGCCCAAAAATTTCTGGTATTTCCCCTCTGGTCAGAATTTGCGGCCCACCGACGGGGAAAATTTGATTTTTTGCTCCTTCTAGATTAACAGAGGCGATCGCTATTGTTGCTAAATCGTCCGTACTGACAATTGAAGAACGGTTTTTGGGATCACCGATGAGGAGATAAATTCCGTTTTCGCGGAACCTTTCAGCTAAGGGAAGTAAGTTGTTAGCGAACCCCGATGGGCGCAAAATAGTATAATTTAGTCCACTGGTGATCAGATATTTTTCTACTTCCCGTTTTGCTTTAAAAACCGGTGCATCGGTGTAACCGCGATCGACTCCTAAGACGGAAATATAGACAAAATGCTTAATTCCGTTTTCTTTAGCGAGATCGATCAGTTGAATATTGGCACGATAATCTAATGCTTGGGTATCATCCCCAGAACCGTGGGTACTGATAATATAATCCACCCCTTGGGTAGCTTTGGCAAGGTCTTGGTCGTGTTTTAAGTCGCCGATGAAAATTTCGGACCCACGATATTCGAGTTCACTATAGTCTGAAAAAAGCCGAACAAACGATCGCACAGGAGTTTCTTGATCTCTAAGTTGTCTAACAATTCTCCGTCCGAGAGATCCTGTTGCACCAGTAACTAAAAACATAAGCTTGATCTTAGAATCTTAATAATTTTAATTCTTAATATAACTTAACTCAAAAAATGACGATGACGACTACAAACCTAGATTCTACTTTAGCAGCCATTGAAGAGGCTTTACCCATCGATTCCCGACCCCATACTATCGGCGATCGCCCCACAGGATTAATTATAGTGGATGTAATTAATGGTTTTTGTACCGTGGGTTTTGGACCGTTGGCCCCTTCGGAACCGGATCAACAAATTTCTACTATGGTAGCTGAAAGCGAGCGTCTCGCTAGAATATTTGTCGCCAAAGATTGTCCTATTTTACTATTTCTCGATACCCACGAACCAGGTAAACTCGAACCTCCTTACCCTCCCCATTGTGAACAGGGTACTAGGGAAGAAAAACTGGTTGCTGAACTAGAATGGCTGGAAAATCACCCCCAAGCTACCTTGATCACCAAAGATTGTATTAATGGATTTATTGGTTCAATTGATATCAATAGTCAAGATAATCTATTTTTGAACTGGGTAAACAGACATCAATTGGAAACCTTAATTGTTGTGGGAATTTGTACCGATATTTGTGTGATGGATTTTGTGGTTACCTTACTATCGGTTCGTAACCATAGTTTATTGCCTAGTTTAAAGGATGTGATAGTTTATGACAAAGGCTGTGCTACCTTCAATCTTACAGCAGAAATGGCAGCAGCTCAGGGTTTACCTAAAACAGCTATTCATCCCCAAAAAATCACCCATCATCTAGGACTTTATACCATGGCAGAACGGGGTGCTTTAATTGCTTCGGAAATTAATTTTCACACCCATAATTTTAGTAATAAACAACTCGAAAACCGATATCATAAAGAGAGGCATTAGGATCAAATTTTCCTCGATAAGCTGAACGACATTTGTGAGGACTACCATTCCATGAACCACCTCGCACTATTCTTTTAGTTTCGTCTCCTCCGGTTATCCAAGCTTGACTATTAGTTGGCGCACCGATATAGTTAGGATGCCAAATATCTTCACACCATTCTCTAACATTTCCGTGAAGATCATAGAGTCCAAAATGATTAGCAACTTGAAAAAAACCAACATTAGTTGTTTCCCTTCTATCTTCTCCTAATGGCCCATAACCATAAAAACCGCGACTACAAATTTTTCCATTGTATTCCCAATTAACCCCCGAATAATTAGCTAAGTCTGTAGTAATAGTTTCTCCGAAATGGAAAGGATAGCTCAAAGTTCCTCGACAAGCGTATTCCCATTGTACTTCACTCGGGAGATAATAAGAACGCTCGGTTAGTTGGGATAACCTCGCGCAAAATTCCTTTGCTTCATACCAAGAAACCTGTTCTACTGGACGATTTTTTCCAGAAAAATTAGAAGGTTGAGAATCAAGAAATAAATTAACTTGAGGACTCTTAGAAATAACTTGCCATTGTGCTTGAGTTATGGGATACTTACTAATCCAAAACGGTCTAACCATAACCCAATGTCGAGGAGTTTGAGAACATAAAAATCCTTCTTCATTATCTAGACTTCCCATTAAAAATGTTTCTCCTGGAATAGCAGCCATTTCAAGATTTATTTCCTGGTTTAATTTTTCAATATAGTAAAGATTTTTTTTTCGTTCTCGTTTAACTATCTTGCCTTTTTTATTAACAGCAACTACCTCAAAGTTAAAGGATAATAACTCAGTCTCCATAATACTTTTTAAGTTGGATTATAATTTTTTACTAAAGATGATTGATAATTAGTTAATTTATTAATCACAATATTATAGTATAAAGAAGCCCCAGATAACAACCATTAAAATTAGCATCATCACTAAAATGATGTCTATTAATCCTCTATATTTTGGCACTAATGGGTCTGATATTAATTCTTTCCCAAGCGGTATAATTCGGCTTTTGTTAACAATGACTGAGCAAATTCTATGGCATCTTGGGCAGAATTTCCTCCTGTTAATTGAGCTAATTCTTCTCGTCTAGTCTGTAAATTATCCAAGGATATAACCCTTACTACTGTCCTAATTTCTGATAAATTTGATTGTTTATCTTCTAATGTTACAAAAGCAGAAGATTCTTCAATCATTTGTTTACTAACTCGAAAATGATTGTCGGCCATGGCCGCAACTAAGGGTTGATGGGTGACACATAAAATCTGATATTGATTACTTAGTTGATGTAATTTTTCTCCAATTGCTTGAGCTACTTTTCCTGATACTCCCGCATCAATTTCATCAAAAATTAAGGTTCCTGAGCGTTTTTCTGACTTGGCAAAACAAGCTTTTAATGCTAATAAGAAACGGCTCATCTCTCCCCCCGAGGCGGTACTAGAAAGGGGTTGAATTTTTTCTCCAGGATTAGGACTAAAATAAAATACTACTTGATCCTTTCCCATAATAGTCGCTGAACAAGGAGTAATTTGACAAACAAAAATCACCTTATCCATGGCTAGAGGTTTTAATTCTTTGACTAATTGTTTCTCTAATTTTCTAGCTGCTTTTTGCCGTAATTTAGTCAATTCTTCACAGGTTTTCTCTAGTTTTTCTTGGGCAATTTGATAGTCTTTTTCTAATTGTTCAATAGATTGTTGGTTATCGGTTAATTCGGTTAATTCATTCTCTAGTTTCTGATAATAATTAATCACTTCTTGTAAACTAGGTCCATATTTACGACAAATACGTCGTAATAAATTAATTCTCTCTTCTAATTGGGTTAATCTTTCGGGATCAGCTTCTAAAGCGTCCCCATAGCCATTAATTTGCTGTCCTGCTTCCACTACTTGGGTTAAAGCTGATCTAACCATCTCTAAAATCAATTCAATTTTTGGATCATATTCTGCCATATTTGTCAAGATATTTTCTGCTTCTCCCAATTGATCGGCGATCGCCGGTTCTCCACTATCATTTTGATATAGTATCTGGTAGGTTTGATAACTCAATTGCTGCAATTCCACCACATGGGAAAGGCGATCGCGTTCTTGTTCAAGTTGATCAAGTTCGTCGGAATCAGTTAATTGGGCTTCTGAAAGTTCTTTTAGTTGATAATCTAATAAATCCAGGCGTTGTAATCTATCTTTTTCTGATTGGCGGCGTTTATCTAATTCTGTCTCGGCTAAATTCCAATTTTTATAAGCTAATTCCACCGCTTCTCTTTGTTTAACAAGAGTTGTTCCCCCATAAGAGTCCAATAATTCCCTTTGTCGAATGGAGTCCATCAGTTGAACAGTTTGGCCTTGGGCCGTAATTTCCACCAGGCGATCGCGCAGTTGTCCCATTAATTGTAAATTAACCACAACTCCATTAATTCGTGATCGCGATCGCATACTTTCTCCTGTCAAAATCAATTCCCGATGACAGACAATACTTCCATCTTCTAAGGGATCAATATCGAGTTGTTGTAACCATTCGTTTAAGTAACTATCCCCTTCAAAAGTCGCTTCAATAGACGCTTGTTGCATTCCTTGACGAATTAAGCGACCATTAACTTTACCCCCTAAAACCGTATCGATCGCATCGAGAATAATGGACTTACCGGCCCCAGTTTCTCCTGTAAGGACATTCAACCCCTGACCAAATTCTAAGGAAAGTTGGTCTACTAAGGTAAAATTTTTAATCTGCAATAGAGAAAGCATGAGTAACCCTGACTGATTAATACCACCAGACTTTTGTATCTTAACCTATAGTCAAGACTTCCAGAGAGACATTATATAGCAGTTCTTATATTTGTGAGGTATCAAAAGCTTTAACTTTTGCCAATTCTTCCTTTCTTGATGGGTAAAAAACGCTATAGTATTTAATGATTAAATTCTTACTTTAGATATGGATATTTATCAACTTTTCAATCAAACCCAACTACTACGAATTAGTGACGGAGAATTAGTACCAATTCTGAGTAATTGTCAAACAGCAAAGAGACTACTTATTTTAATTTGGTCGCAACTGGGAGATTTTGATAGTTTTGAATATGCTTGGTGGATACAAAGGGAATTAAAACAACTGCAACACCGAGGAATTGTTATTCGCGCTGTTGGTATTGGTGATCGTAATTCTGGACTAAAATTTTGTGATTATACAGGGTTTAATCGAGAATGGTTATTTGTTGATCCCCAGGCCAGTATTCATCATAAATTAGAACTTTATTCCGGTTTATCGTGGAAATTTCCCTTGCTTTCTCCTGGTCAAAATGCTTGGTTAAATTTAATGCTAATGTGTGCAGGAATTGGAAGTCCTAAAACTCTTGCTGAAGTATTTAGAGGTTATCTAGGCGATCGCAGTTCTCCCCAATTAATTAATCATGATCAAGTGATTCATGCTAAACCTTTACCTCCTTTAAAAGGATCATTTTTTAATTTAGCTGGAGGACAAGGTTTTCAGCGTCCTTTTGAATTAGCAACTCTACGTCTAAGAAATATGACAGAAGTTTTGGGTAATTGGTCAACTTATGTTCCTGATGCTGCTTATTTAACCCAACGAGGAGGAACTTTTTTATTTGATCATCAAGGAAAATTACTTTATGAACATCGAGGTCAAGGTCTTCTAGGATTTGCTGAAAATATGAGTAATCCTTTATCATTTTTATCAGAAATTTAACTATATTAAAATAACTAATATTTTGTTAGTATAGCCCTACGAATCAAGGTTAGAACATTTATAAAGCTTGAAATCGATTTACATTCTTAATTCTACATTCT
>DLXW01000253.1:0-4217 GCA_003448685.1 Cyanothece sp. UBA12306 | reverse complement strand
TTAATTGCGCGTAGCGCTATATATTATTTATGAATTGGCGTTTAATACCTCCTATTAAAGCATCAGGAGAAGTCCAAATGGCTATTGACAATTGGTTATTTAGCCAACATGAAAAAGGAAATCATAGACCAACATTACGCTTTTATACTTGGTCTTCAGCAACAATCTCTTTAGGACGATTGCAAAAAAAATGTCCTGAATATTGGTATAATATAACTTGGGACAAAAAGCCTTTAGATTTAGTCCATCGTTCCACAGGAGGTAGGGCTGTTTTACATCAAGGAGACTTAACGTATTCGGTTATTAATTCCCTTGATAATCGCAAAACCTTAGAGATTTATCAAGATATTTGTCAATTCTTAATCAAAGGGTGGTTATCTCTCGGAATTCAATTAGATTATGGAACAGCAAAACGAGGTTATATTAATAATCCAAGTTGTTTTAATACAGCTACAGTAGCTGATTTAATAACCCCTGATGGTAGTAAATTAATCGGAAGCGCTCAACGACGAGGAAAACGTTCTATACTACAACATGGATCTATGGTTTTTAACACAGATAAAAGTTTATTTGAAACCATCTTTAAACAACCTGCACCTTGGAATTTATCCCTAAAAAAGCAATTATCTAAAAATTATTCTCTAGAAACAATAATCAATGTTTTAACTGAAGCAGCTAAAACCCATTTTGATATAGAATTAGTCACAAAATCTATATCAAAAAACGAATGGCAAGAAATTAATAAAAAATATCTTGATAAATAACTATTAACTATTAACTATTAACTATAAGTATGTCAGATCATTCAAAATCTAATCTTTCCCATCTTAATTCCCAAGGGGAAGCACAAATGGTTGATGTTTCTCAAAAAATGTCTACCCATCGTCAAGCGATCGCCGGTGGACAAATAAGAATGTCTCCAGCAACCTTTATGGCAATTCAAGCAGGAAATACCCCTAAAGGAGACGTATTAGGAACAGCTAAAATTGCCGGAATTATGGCAGCTAAACAGACAGCAAATATCATACCTTTATGTCATCCTTTACCCCTTCATAAAATCGAAGTTAAGCTAATTCCTGATGAAAATTTACCAGGATATCAAATTCGTGCTACTGTAATTACTAAAGCAGAAACAGGGGTAGAAATGGAAGCACTCACTGCTGTTTCTGTAGCTGCTTTGACTCTGTATGACATGGCTAAAGCTATCGAAAAATCTTTACAAATAGAGAATATTCATTTGATAAGTAAAGCTGGCGGAAAATCAGGAGATTATGTCGCTGATCAAGCTTAATTTAATAGTTACTAGAACTTTTAGAGACTGTTTGTCAAGCAAATCTTAAGGTAATTGCAGGGGGTGTTATAGATTTAGGCATTAATTTTATAATCTATCATTATTCTAACAATATCTGGCATAGCATACTTAGCTTCCCAGCCTAATTTTACCCTAGCTTTATTGGGATTACCTCGACTAATTGCTAAATCGGTAGGACGTAATAAACTTTGATCGGTGATGACATGATCTTGCCAATTTAATCCTAAATATTCAAAGGTTTTAGCCACAAAATCGGCTAAAGCATAACTTTTTCCCGTAGCTACTACATAATCGTCGGGTTGGTCTTGTTGTAACATTAAATACATTGCTTCTATATATTCTGGGGCCCATCCCCAATCTCTTTTAATACTAATATTTCCTAAGTGTAATTGTTCGGTACTTCCTTGGGCAATACGACAAGCAGTAGCGACAATTTTTTGAGTAACAAAACGTTGGGGACGCAAAGGAGATTCATGGTTAAATAAAATACCTGAACAGGCAAAAATTCCATAAGCTTCTCGATAATTAGCTACTTCCCAAAAAGCAGCAGATTTAGCCACAGCATAGGGACTACGGGGACGAAAAGGTGTTAATTCATCAGCAGATTGATCGCCAATATCCCCAAAACATTCACTCGATCCTGCATTATAAAATTTAATGGGTTCACCCGTAAATCGAATCGCTTCAAGTAAGTTTAGAGTTCCGATCGCAATACTTTCTAAAGTTTCTACAGGTAACTCAAATGATAGTCCCACAGAACTTTGACCTGCTAAATTATAAACTTCCGTGGGTTTAATTTTATTTAAAACCTGTAGAACACTGCGAAAATCTTGGGGCGACATAGATTCTAATTTAACCTGATTTCGAATACCTAAACGGACTAAATTAGTAAAAGAAGACATTTGTGCATCTCTTGAGGTACCACAGACTTCATACCCTTTTTTCAGCAGAAATTGAGCAAGATAAGCTCCATCTTGTCCAGAAATCCCACAAATCAATGCTGTTTTTTGAGTCATATTATAGTTAATAACCAATGGAGGATAAATGCACTTATTTTTCAAAATTTTATCAAATAAAAAATCAGAAAAATAAGGATATAATTAAAAATTATATCCTTATTTTTCTAAATAATTTCATCCTAGAGATGAGTTTCTTTGAACTAAATAACACTAAAGTCAGGATACTGGGGATACCGATTAGCCAAACCATGATCATATTGGTCATAGACTGCATTATTACCTGGTAAACCTAGGCTATTTTCTAAGTTATCAGAAGGGGAAGAAGGCATACTAGAACTACCCAAGCTAATCATCTGTGGCAAGTCAGTTGAATCGTCTAACCCTTCATTGACTATGGCAGGATTATTATTACCGAGATCCATTAGTTCAGGAGAAGAACTTTGATCTCCATGGGGTGACTCGGAAATGTCTTCAAGATCGTTCCATTGTGCATTACCAACCAAAGTGATGTCAGAGGAAGATTGTGGCAGCAAATCATCAAAGGAGTCAGGTTGGGAGAGAATCAGAGCTTGAGAATCCAATTCGCTATCAACTGGTGCAATACGGATGGCATCAGCAATAACGTGTTGATTGGCATCATCCGAGAGTTCTACCGTTAGGGTATCTCCAGTAATGGTGACATTGCTCAGATATTCCCAACCTACCCCTTGATCGTTAAAGTCATTAGGGGCGACCTCTTGGTTAACGTCTACTGTGATGGGAGTACCGTCACCGTAAATGGTATAGGGAGCATCAGTAGCGCGATTGAGATTTGCGGTCCAAGTAGCAGCCACGCTATAGGTTCCAGGGGCTAGTCCGTCAAAAGTCCAAGTGGCCACATTGGCACCGCTTCCAGGGTCACTGTAGTGAACATCACCACCAAAACCTTGAAAATTATTAGTTAACCAACTGCCTACAGTAGCAAATTCTGAGTCTCCATTGTCAATAATCTGAACCGCTGTAGGTGCAATACGAATGGCATCAGCAATGACATACTGATTAGCATCATCGGACAGTTGTACCGTCAGGGTATTCCCAGTAATACTTATATTACTGAGATATTCCCAATCTACTCCGTATTGGTTAAAGTCATTAGGGGCGACCTCTTGGTTAACGTCCACTGTGATGGGAGTAGCACCACCTAAAATGGTAAAAGGTGCATCAGTAGCTCGATTGAGATTTGCGGTCCAAGTAGCAGCCACGCTATAGCTTCCAGGAGTGAGTCCGCTAAAAGTCCAAGTGGCCACATTGGCACCGCTTCCAGGGTCACTGTAGTGAACATCACCACCAAAACCTTGAAAATTATTGGTTAACCAACTGCCTACAGTAGCAAATTCTGAGTCTCCATTGTCAATGATCTCAACCGCTGTGGGTTCAATACGAATGGCATCAGCAATGACATATTGATTGGCATTATTGGAGAGTTCTACCGTCAGGGTATCTCCAGTAATACTTACATTGCTGAGGTTTTCCCAACCTACCCCTTGATCAATAAAGTCATTAGGGGTGACCTCTTGGTTAACGTCTACTATGATGGGATTACCGCCACCTAAAATGGTAAAAGGTGCATCAGTAGCGCGATTGAGATGTGCAGTCCAAGTGGCAGCCACATTATAGATTCCAGGGGTAAGTCCGCCAAAAGTCCAGGTGGCAACATTACTTCCGTTTCCGGGGTCGCTGTAGTGAACATCACCCTCGAAACCTTGATTATTGGTGCTTGACCAATTGCCAATGGTTGTAAATTCTCGATCACCATCATCAAGTTCAATTATCAGATCTCCTCTAAATCGCCGTCCATAGACTCCCCAACCAGTACCATCTTGAAGATAAGAATGCCAAGTAACAACAAAATCCCCATTATTCAACCCTGTTACTGAAGGGTACCATTGATCGTCATCAGTATAGGT
>DLXW01000047.1:7289-11074 GCA_003448685.1 Cyanothece sp. UBA12306 | reverse complement strand
TCATCGAAAATCTGGGTCTGAAACCCCGTCGTTCTACGACGGCTTTACGGCTTAAGTCTAGCACTCCCACAAAATATCTGTTAGAATGTGAGGTATGGAAAAAGCCCATTCTTACAGATTCTACCCCACCCCTGAGCAAGAGTCCCTCTTGCGACGCACATTGGGCTGTGTAAGATTGGTTTACAATAAGGCACTCCACGAACGGACTCAAGCATGGTACGAAAGAGAGGAAAGGGTAGGGTACAGCCAAACATCCTCCATGCTAACTGACTGGAAAAAAGAAAAAGAATTAGACTTTTTAAATGAAGTTAGTTGTGTCCCTTTACAGCAAGGGTTGAGACATTTGCAAACGGCTTTTACTAATTTCTTTGCTGGTCGTGCCAAATATCCTAACTTTAAGAAAAAACATCAAGGAGGTAGTGCCGAATTTAGTAAGTCGGCTTTTAAATTTAAAAACGGACAAATTACCCTCGCTAAATGTTCAGAACCATTGCCAATTAGATGGTCAAGACAAATCCCTGATGGTTGTGAACCTAGTACAGTTACAATTAGATTACATCCATCAGGACGTTGGCAGATATCAATTAGATTTGATGACCCAACGCTCAAGCCTTTACCAGTAACAGATAAATCCCTAGGGATTGACCTAGGGATTAGTAGCCTTGTGATTACCAGTGATGGGGACAAAGTATCTAACCCCAAGCATTTCAAGAAGCATTATCGACGGTTACATCAAGCACAAAAAAGTCTTTCTCGAAAACAGAAAGGGTCAAAGAATAGGGAAAAAGCTAGAGTCAAAGTAGCCAAGATTCACGCCAAAATTACCGATAGTAGAAAAGACCATTTACATAAGCTAACGACTCAATTAGTTCGTGAAAACCAAACGATTGTGGTTGAGAATTTAGCGGTCAAAAACATGGTCAAAAACCCTAAATTAGCTCAGGCAATATCTGATGTAAGTTGGGGAGAAATTACTCGACAATTAGCTTACAAATGCCGTTGGTATGGTCGGAACTACATCGAAATAGATAGATGGTTTCCTAGTTCTAAAAGATGCAGTAATTGTGGGCATATTGTCGAAAAAATGCCGCTAAATCTTCGTGAATGGGACTGTCCTGAATGCGGAACTCACCATGACCGAGATCTCAATGCAAGTAAAAATATTTTGGCCGCAGGGCTTGCGGTGTCAGTCTGTGGAGCGAGTGTAAGACCCGAACAGAGTAAATCTGTGAAGGCAACTGCTAAGAAGCAGAAACCGAGATCGTGAGGTCTAGGAATCACCGTCCGTTTTACGGACGGTGAGGATGTCAACTAGTTCTACTGCGATTTATTAATGTTAGCGAACAATTTGTACAGGCATAACTAAATAAATCATTTTTAGTCCACCCAAAGGAGTTAGAATAACAGGTTGATTGCCCTCATTCAACTGAATAGAAATTTCCTTAGTGGGTAATGCTTTTAAGCCATCCATTAAATATTTAACATTAAAAGCAATATCTCCACCCTCTCCCGTAATTTCGGCTGGCATTGACTCCTTAGCCTTGCCTAAATCTTGGGCTTCTACTGATAAGGATACCAGTCCTTCTTCTCCATCGATACTGCATTTTACCAAATTATTTTTTTGATCAGCTAAAACAGCCACCCGTTCTAAACCACTCATAAAACGCTTACGTTCTAAATTAACAGTGCGGCCAAATTGACTAGGAATCAATTGATTATAGGCTGGATAAGCTCCATCAAGTTTACGACTGGTGAGTCTTTGTTCCCCTAATTCAAAGACAATTTGCGCTTCATCCACAGATAAAGCAACCGTATCAGTTCCCTGACGACTCGATAACATTCGTTCTAATTCCCGTAAGGCTCTAGCGGGAATAGTAACTGAAAACCCAGCAAAATCACTAACAGTCGGTTCTTGTCCTTCATTTTCTTCTTCTTGAGCTTCTGGTTCTAGGGATACTTCCACTACCGCTAAACGATGGCCATCAGTGGCCGCAAATTCTAAGCTATCGGGAGTTCCTGCTAAATGAACACCTGTTAATATCTGCTTAGTTTCATCACTACTAGCGGCGAACAGAGAACCTTTTAAACCCTCAGTTAACATAGCAATGGGTAGTTTAAGACTATCTTCCCCTTCTACCGTAGGAATTGCTGGAAACTCTGCCGCACTCATGGCCCGCAATTGGAATTGTCCAGAAGCAGACTGGAGACTAATCAATTGGCTTTCTTCATCTGAGTCATACTCGTCAGCAATAAGGGTAATTTCTCCTTCTGGGAGGCGCGAAACAATTTCATTGAGGAGTTTAGCTGGTAGGGTAATAGTTCCTCCTTGACTAACATCTGCACTAAAGCTTGTTTCAATACCTAAGCTAAGATCAAAGGCGGTTAGGCTGACTCTTCCTTTGCTATCATCGGCTACAAGTAAAACATTTCCTAAAACAGGATGGGTGGGACGAGAAGGTACGGCGCGACTAACAAGAGAAAGATTGCTGTTAAGCTCGCTTTGACTACAAACGAATTTCATGATTAGGTTAACTCAGATTGCTGAAAATGGAACTATTGTATTGTGCCTTAGTTTTGATTTTCGTGATGATACTCCCACTAAAAATACTCAAGGAAATAATCTAGCCAAATCAATCTCAAGACTCGGAAAAGTTACAAGAGACAAAATAGCTGATTTCTTTTTAATATCAAAAGTTTCTTCACAAGTTATGATCAGGGTATTAAATACCTAATCTTGTCTCAAGATGAATTTTATCAAACAAACCCTTGCTAGTTTCATTGGAACCCTTGCTGGATTATTTCTACTTATTGCAGTAGGAGCGAGTGGCCTAGTTTTTTTATTAATTGGCCTAGTTTCTGTCGATACCAGTACCATCGTTAAAGATAAATCCATATTAGTGTTCGATCTTTCTACTCAAATTCAAGACACTGAACCTCCTCCTTTAACTATCTCGGATTTTTTACTAGACACAGATCAGAGTATCGTTACTCTGCGTCAAGTAGTTGAGTCAATTGACAAAGCTATCAAAGATGAACGTATTCAAGCTATTTTTCTTGACGGTAGCAAGGCTAATGGAGGCAGTGGTTATGCTACCTTTAGTGAAATTAGAGAAGCCTTAGCTAAATTTAAAGCAGCAGGTAAGAAAATTATCGCCTATGATGTTAATTTAAGTGAACAGGAATATTATCTTAGTTCCTTGGCAGATACAATAATTGTCAACCCCATGGGACAAATGGCTCTCAAAGGGTTAGCCATACAACCGTTATTTTGGACTGAAGCTTTAGATAAATATGGTATTGGAGTTCAAGTGGTGCGCGCGGGGAATTATAAGGGTGCAGTTGAACCCTTTATTCGCACAAATTTGAGTCCCGAAAACCGTCAACAATTGCAAGTTATTCTTGATGATATTTGGGGCAATTTTTTGACTACCGTAGGGACAAGTCGTCAAGTTTCTCCCCAGAGGTTACAAAAAATAGCTGATAATCAAGGAATTTTAACGCCCCAAGAAGCTGTTAAAACTGGTTTAGTTGATCAGGTAGGTTATAAAGATCAAGCGATCGCTAAATTACAAGAAATCACCGGGACCCAAAACAGTAAAGAAAAATCCTTTCCCCAGATTTCCTTAGGAAATTATCTCAATGTTCCCGTTTCTGGTGTCACTGATCAGTCCTCTAAAAATAAAATTGCTGTAGTTTATCTGGAAGGAGAGATCGTTAATGGAGTAGGTAATCTACAACAAGTAGGGGGAACTTATTTTGCTAATATTTTACGTAAAATAAGATAC
>DLXW01000047.1:6730-7054 GCA_003448685.1 Cyanothece sp. UBA12306 | reverse complement strand
TATTTTACGTAAAATAAGATACAATCAAGCGATTAAAGCTGTGGTGATTCGCATTAATAGTCCTGGAGGAAGTGCCACTGCTTCTGATACTATTCTCAGAGAAATTCAATTAATTCAACAAGAAAAACCTGTGATTGTTTCCATGGGAAATGTGGCCGCATCTGGAGGTTATTGGGTTGCTCTGGGGGGACAACATATTTTTGCTGAAGCTAATACTATTACTGGTTCAATTGGAGTGTTTGGATTATTATTAAATATTGAGGAAATAGCCCAGAATAACGGACTGAATTGGGATAGGGTTAAAACAGCTAAATTTGCTGATTT
>DLXW01000047.1:0-6523 GCA_003448685.1 Cyanothece sp. UBA12306 | reverse complement strand
AACAGCTAAATTTGCTGATTTAGCAACGAATACCAGACCAAAAAGCCCGGAAGAATTGGAAATTTATCAGAGATTTGTTAGACAAATTTATGAAGTATTTATTGAAAGAGTAGCTAAGTCTCGTAATTTATCCAAAACTCAAGTTCAGAAACTTGCCCAAGGAAGAGTTTGGTCGGGTAAAAATTCAGAAAAATTAGGTTTAATTGATAGTATTGGAGGATTAGATTCCACTATTGATTATGCTGTTAAACAAGCTAATTTAGGCACTGATTGGCAGATCAAAGAATATCCCAATAGACGACTTTTTGGAGGCTTATTATTGAAGAAAAACCTCGACATAGAAGAAGCTAAAATTATTACTTCTATTGATCCATTAACAAAAGAATTGATCAAGTTTAAAGATGAATTATCTATGCTTAGTAGTCTTAATGATCCTAAAGGTATTTATTCTATTCTTCCTTTTAATTGGCGATTACATTAAAATCATGATTAATTATTAATGAGTAAATCGTCTATCTATAAGCAGAAAACACTTTAGTATGTAACTTCTTCTATGATGAAAGAAATTTGAGTAGTTTTTATATTAGCAAAAGTATCCAAAAATTACCCATTTACATTAGATAGTTAAGGTTTTCGACATTACAAAAAGTAAAGACAATAAACATTTTTCTCTGGTTCTAGCTACCATATAAGTAAAAATAAACAAGATAAATATGTAGTTGAATGATTGTTCTCCACTTACTGGCTTTAGGTAAAACAGAAAAAGGAGAAAAGTGATTAATTCGAGCTTTTGAGAAGTGTTATTTTATCTAAGAGTTGGTATCTGAAAATTCTTTAATTACACAACAGTTTCGACTAAATTGGAAGCTAATTTTGCTAGACCTTGATCTTGACGATAGATCAAGGGGGAGTGATTGGAAAATGAATACATACTCGCTTGATGATAACATTAGTGACTTGAGGCTCAACACACCCCTAGGGTCACTCGACGATTTCTTAAGTGGAACAGAAATAATAAAATTAGATGCGAGTTTTACCAGTTTAGACTTAAAGAAAGCTGAAAGCCAAGAGGATAACTCCATTCAAACTCTTGACTTTTTTCCGTCTCAGGATGTGGCGAGTTCTGAGTTGGAGTTCCCTGTAGCGGGAATAAATACCGATGCGATCGAAAATGGTAATCCTAGGAACTTGAAGATCTCCACACCCTCCACATCTATAGGATCACTTGATAACTCCAGTGAGGATAATCCAGATCTCGGAGAACAGATGAACCAAATGCCCGATTTAGTTACTTCAGGGTTTGTGGGGGGTTTGATGGTTGAAGATAGTGAACCAGTGAATTTGTTGGCAGTGAATAGTAATTCCTTACCTATGACTACTACTGTAACGAATCCGCCTATTATTGTGAATGATCCGGTTAATGAAACTGTCTCCTACCAAAATTATCAGTTTCAAAGAGAGGAGAGTTATCTTACAATCAATTTAGGAGCTATAACGCCAGAACAAATAGGCTACGTAAGGGAGATTGCAGAAAGTGGCGAAGTCCTTTTTGAAGATACCCTGGAAAATATCGAAAATGTCATCGGTTCAGAAAGAGGTGACTCTATTATTGGGAATCTCAGTAACAACATCCTAAAAGGGATGGGAGGCGATGATATCCTACTAGGAGTAGGCGGGAACGATACGCTCAATGGAGGCGATGGGATTGATACTGTCGACTATATAGTGTATGAGTTCGGTTTAGATATTAACCTCGAAAGCGGCACAGCATCTCCCCGTGAATCATCTGATTTCATTGATACCCTCATTTCCATCGAAAATGTCAGAGGCTCTGATTACGATGACAACATTGTTGGTAATTCAGATAGCAAGAGACTATTAGGTCTCGGAGGTGATGATCACCTCTCTATCTTTGGTAGTTTCGACCCTGAAAGTGAATTCTATGGGGGAGATGGTAACGATACACTCGATGCTGAATTGTGTTCAGGTACATTCTATGGAGGGGAAGGTGACGATAAAATCTCTACATTCCGAACTTGGGGCGAGCTTCGTGGAGGCAACGGTAATGATACCCTCCATGCAGAAGGAGGTGAAACTAAACTCTATGGAGGAGACGGTAATGATACACTGAGCGTATCACCCTATGATCCTTTCGAGCCAAATAATGAACTCTATGGAGAGGCTGGTAACGATACCCTATTTGGAGGCCCTGATGAAGACCTCCTCGATGGAGGGCCTGGCAATGACGTTCTCGATGGAGGGTCTGGTAATGATACTCTTGATGGAGGGTCTGGTAATGATACTCTTGATGGAGGGCCTGGTAATGATACTCTTGATGGAGGGCCTGGTAATAATACTCTTGATGGAGGGCCTGGTAATGATACTCTTTATATTCATGATAGTGAGTATGAGGGTGAAAATTCGCTCTACGGAGGTGATGGTAACGATATCATTAAAATGATTGGAGAAAATGGCGGATTTTCCCTTTGGATAGAGGGAGGCAATGGTGACGATTACATTAAAGGAAAAGCCCATACAATTGATATAAATGGAGGTGATGGTAACGATATCATTGAGGCAACAATTCTTGGGTCTTCCTTTGAACCCATCTATGGAGGGAATGGGAATGACCGTATCACCGTGTATTACGCTGGTCACGGATATCCAATAGGAGTCTATGGAGAGAATGGAGATGACGTTATTAGTAACTTTGAGGAAGGAGGAGTTACTTTATATGGGGGTGACGGGATAGATCGCCTCATAGACGCAGATGGCTCTAGTATACTCGTCGGCGGTCTTGACCGAGACCTAATGCTCGGCGGTTCAGGAGCAGATCGGTTTGGATATGAGTCTCTCAATGAATCCCTCGTAAATGCTCCAGACCGCATCAGGGACTTTAACCAACCTGAAGGAGATCGCTTCCAAATGCCATTTATACCTAATTCTCTGTTTGATGCTGGTAACTACAACAATTTTAATGACCTGGAATCAGCAGTTCGAGCTGCCTATGAAAACGAAAACTTACAAGCATTTGATGCTATTTTCTTCAAATTTGGATCACGGGAATACTTGACGGTAAACGACAATGTGGATGACTTCAATCCCTTGTCTGACCTAGTAGCAGAAGTATCAGGGATTAGCCATGCTTCAGGTACAGTGATTACAGTAGATAACTACTTCGTTTGAAAACTTAAAGAGAAGACCTTGTTGTATTTTAAAATCCCCTGTTTATACTTGCTACAGGGGATTGCTACTGTTAGAGTTAATTAATTTTTACTAGCCGATTTTTTCGGTCTGTTTCGATTTTTTTGAAAGTTCCTTTTTAAAGAAAGCCCCAAATCCTAAAGCAGCAGCAGAACCAAGGAGAGTCAGGGGTTCGGGAACAGAGGCTACAATCAGAGTAGCACCTGATAGTTCTCCTTCATTCCCAGGAACAAGATCATAAATCCTCAATGTCCATGTTCCGTTAGGGTTAATGCCGTTATAACCAGCAAAGCTGGAGATATTGCTGTCCTGTGCGATTCCCTGTTCGCCTGATGGTTTAAAATCACCTGTGTAAGGAGAATTAGCAAGGTCAATATTTAAAGAACCCCCATCAAATAAACGAGTATCAGTCATTTGGTTGCCTATAAGAGCTTGTGCCAAAGTGAGAACTTTCTGATCTGGGCTAATCAGAAATAATTCCAACTCAAATAAGTTATTGTGAGTTAATCCATCAATCTCTAGTGCTACACGGGTAGTCTTGAGAGGTCGATTTATTAACTCAAAATCGAAGTCTGTAAAAGTGTTATCTTGAATGACTCCACCAGAATTTTCTACCCTTATAGAACTAGCACTAGCATTCCCCGCAGTTATTGCAGTGGTTACCATAAAGGCAGTCAGTAGATACTTCATTGGTTCTTTCATGAGGATTAACCCAATTTTCGGAAAAATATTAATAAATTTAAACAATTTTATTATAGATTCAACTATGTAATTTTTAATGTTAGCTTTGTATATTTTGGCAATAAAACTTAACGATATTAATTTTGAGAAGATTTTTTTTAATTTTCCTTTAATATAGTGTTTCTCACTTTGGTGAGGTACACTTTGGTTTTTCTCCGACTGCCGACTGCCGACTGCCGAACTCCCAACTCCCCAAAAACATCAACTCCTGTACCTCACAAGTATGAGAACTGCTATAAAATCTTAAAATGAAAGGGAACTTTAGCTAAAATCTGAACTTAATCTTGCGCTAATATAGACAGTATAAGTTTTTTAGTTTGGGATATATTTGGGCTTGAAATAAGCTACAGTCCCAATAAGGAATTTATCCCCTAAATTTAAGATAATTTACCATGAATATTGAGCATTGACCGCAATAATGTATCTAAAAAAATTACATCTATCTGCTTTTCGTAACTATTTAGAAGAAACTTTAGAACTTGCTCATCAAAAAACTATTTTATTAGGAAATAATGCCCAAGGAAAATCTAATATTCTCGAAGCAGTTGAACTATTAGCAACTTTAAAAAGTCATCGCACTAACCGCGATAGTGATTTAATCTTGGAAGGTTTCAGCACAGGGAAAATTGTAGCTACTGTTGAAGATAAATACGGTATCTCAGATTTGGCTATTATCCTCCGTTCCCCTGGAAGAAGAACCCTAACCCTCAATCACGAAAATTTACGCCGTCAGATGGAATTTCTTGGCAGTCTCAATGCAGTACAATTTTCTTCATTGGATTTAGACTTAGTAAGGGGATCTCCTGATGTTCGTCGTAATTGGTTGGATACTCTGTTAGTTCAATTAGAACCTATTTATGCTAGTATTATTGACCAGTATTATCAAGTTTTACGACAACGGAATGCTCTTTTAAAAAATATACGTAAAACGACCTCTGAGACAAGTAAATCAGCAAATTTATCAGACCAAATATCTCAATTGTATCTCTGGGATCAACAATTAGCAGAAACTGGATCAAGGGTTATAAGAAGAAGGTCTAGAGTGGTGCAAAGATTAATTCCTTTAGCACAAAATTGGCATAAAAATATTAGTGGCGGACAAGAAATTTTAAATATTGATTACTTACCGAATGTCTTCTGTAATCAGGATGAACCGCTTCAAGTACAGCAAGCTTTTTTGGATAAAATCGAAGAACGCCGTCTTGCTGAACAACAACTAGGAACCAGTGTTGTTGGACCTCATAGAGATGATGTAAAATTTACAATTAACCAAACTCCTGCTAAATCCTATGGTTCTCAAGGACAACAAAGAACTTTAGTTTTAGCTTTAAAATTAGCTGAATTACAACTAATTGAAGAAGTTATAGGAGAACCACCTTTGTTACTGCTTGACGATGTTTTAGCTGAACTTGATCCGAATCGACAAAATCAACTATTAGAAGTTATTCAAAATCGCTTTCAAACCTTAATTACTACTACTTATTTACATTCTTTTGATGCTCAATGGTTACAATCTTCTCAAATTTTAAAGGTAGAATCTGGAAAAATACATTATTATTAGATCTATTTAATAACCCTAAATGTATTAAATAAATTATTTTGTTCTGATTAATTAGCAACAAACTTATGAGCAAAATTGTCAAAACTACAACTATTCGAATTTTAAAAGAAAAAAGTTGAGCTTAACTTATTAAGATTTGTAATATTTGAGGAATTTACTTCACTTAAGGCATCATAGACTGATATAAGTAGAATGATATGGGCCGGTCACATCAGCTTAGACTCATAAAATTTGCTCTACGTAATGATTGCCGATGGTTGTTTATAATAGGAGAAGTTAAAATGGCGAATCAACTAGTTTACGAAATTGTTGCATTAATGCTTGTTTTAGGGGCATCTCGCATTAATTATTGGCAACTTCGTGGTAGTCTGATGGAAAGGGAATCAGAACTTCTAGCAAAGTATAAACAACTTATTCAAGATAAACCAGCATTGAACGGACAGTTAAACCAAGCTTTACAGGCAAATCATAATTTAAAGCAAAAAAATGAAGAACTTCATCAAAATATAGATCAACTAAGTCAAAAATTCGCTAATCTTCAAGCAACTCTCACCAGTTTAGATAGTGAAAAAAGTCAAGTTGTAGCTAATTTACAGCAGGAACAAAAAAAAGTTATATCTTTAGAAGAAACTATTAAGGATTTAGAAATATTTAAAAAACAATCAGAAAACGAACAAGAAGACAAATTGGCAGAAATTTCTAGTCTAAAGCAAAAAAATGATAGTTTGCATCGGGAGAAAGATCATATATTCAATAAATTACAAGAAGAAGAAAAAAAACTGAGTTCTCTTGAGGAAAATATTACTAATATAACTAAGGATAAGGAGAATTTAGAACAATCTTTAAATCAAGAAAGACAACAAATCGTTAGTTTACAAGAGCAAATTAAAGGATTAGAAAAAGAAACAGATACTCTAGAAACTAATTTGCAACAACAAATACTTACTCTTATAGAAGAAAAAGACAAACTACAAGAAACTTTAAGTCAAGAACGCCAACAACTAGCTACTTTACAAG
>DLXW01000260.1 GCA_003448685.1 Cyanothece sp. UBA12306 | reverse complement strand
CGGGCATACCCATTCAATCTTTAGATACGGCATCGAATCCATGTTACCCGAAGCCATTGAAATGGTACATGGTCCGGGTTGTCCCGTCTGTGTATTACCCATGGGGCGTGTAGATGATTCTGTTGCCCTAGCAGAGATTCCCAATGTTATTTTTACCACTTTTGGGGATGCGATGCGGGTCTGTGGTTCCCAAAAAAGCCTTTTAGATGCCAAAGCGCAAGGTGCAGATGTCAGGATGGTTTATTCTCCCCTAGATTCTTTGCAAATTGCTAAAAATAACCCCGACAAAGAGGTCATCTTTTTTGCCTTGGGTTTTGAAACAACTATGCCTAGTACAGCTTTAACCGTACTCCAAGCAGAAGCTGAAGGCATCAAGAATTTTTCCCTCTTCTGTAACCATATTACGATTATTCCCACTATTAAAGCCGTTTTAGACTCTCCTCAGCTACAATTAGATGGTTTTCTTGGGCCTGGTCATGTCAGCATGGTAATTGGTGATAGTCCCTATCAGTTTATCGCCGATCATTATCATCGTCCTGTTGTTATTGCTGGTTTTGAACCTCTCGATATTCTTCAATCCCTCTGGATGGTGCTAAAACAGTTAGCACAGGGACGGACCGAAGTTGAAAACCAATATAACCGTGTCGTGCCTAAAAACGGCAATAATGCGGCGCTGGAGGCAATTAGTAAGGTCTTTGAATTACGGGAATTTTTTGAATGGCGAGGCCTAGGTTCGATCGATCATTCTGGAATCAAAATTAGGTCTGAATACGCTTTATACGATGCTGAGGTAAAATTTGCTGTACCCTCGGTTAAAATTGCTGATCCCAAATCTTGTCAGTGTGGAGAGGTATTAAAGGGTGTGATCAAGCCTTGGGAATGTAAAGTCTTTGGTAATGCTTGCACACCAGAAACACCCTTGGGTGCCTTAATGGTCTCTTCCGAAGGTGCTTGTGCTGCCTACTACCAGTATGGAGACATGGAAAAAATCCACCGCAAAAAGCTAGAAAAACAACAACAGTTAACTGCTAAATAATTACAACCAGTTCAATTTTTAGGGCAATTAGCAACTATTTAACAATGAGTACAGTAATCGAATTTGAGTTAGAAACATCGAGCCGTCGAGGTCGTAGTAAAGTCCGTGTCCCCAATGTTACCCTAGCACACGGCGGCGGCGGTAAAGCCATGCGGGACTTAATAGACGATGTGTTTATTGAGGCTTTCGATAATCCTACCCTCGCACCTCTAGAAGATCAGGCACGATTTGATCTGACTTCTTTAGCTGCTTATGGCGACAAATTAGCTTTTACCACCGATTCCTACGTGGTAGATCCCCTGATCTTTCCTGGGGGTGATATTGGTAAATTGGCTGTTTGCGGTACTATTAATGATTTGGCTGTGGGAGGTGCTAAACCTCTTTATCTTACCTGTTCGGTAATTATCGAAGAAGGAATGTCCTTAGAAACTTTACGAGAAATTGCTCGTTCGATGGCTAAAACTGCTAATCTTGCGGGGGTATTTATCGTCACTGGGGATACCAAAGTGGTGCCAAGGGGTGCTTGTGACAAGTTATTTATTAATACTGCTGGAATTGGGGTAATTCGCGAAGGCATCAACCTAGGCGCAGATCAGGCTCAACCTGGGGATGCTATTCTGGTGAATGGACTACTTGGTGATCATGGTGCCACTATTTTAAAAGTTCGCGGTGATATGGCGCTCAACACTAATATTGAAAGCGATTGCGCCCCACTCCATGAATTAATTGATGCTATTATTAAAGCCGCCCCTAATCTAAGATTTATGCGGGATGCTACCCGAGGCGGTTTAGCTACTGTTCTTAATGAAGTTGCTGAATCTTCCCAAGTTAGTCTGGAGATTTTTGAAGATAAAACGCCGATTAGGGATGAAGTAAAAGGCTTTTGTGAAATTTTAGGACTAGATCCCCTTTATCTTGCCAATGAGGGTAAAATCGTCTGTGTTGTCCCCGCAAATGAGGCTGAGGCGGCATTAGCAGCTATGCAAAATCATCCTTTGGGACAAGGAGCTGCTAATATCGGTCATGTTACCGATGGACGTGCTGGACGAGTGGTGATGAAAACCGTGTTCGGTGGCCAGCGTATTGTCGATATGTTAGTCGGTGAACAATTGCCTAGAATTTGTTAATCGGCGATCGCATCTAAATTGGTTTCCCTTTTTGGGGAGTGAAGACTATATAGCAGAAGTCAGAAGTCAGAAGTCTCCAAGTAAAACTCCCTTGGGACAAGGGTTTAACTCAGATCTTTCACCTGATGTTGGAAACCCGATTTTTAGCCAAATGGCAACGAAGTCAATAGGGTTTCACCCCGTCAAAATCTTGTTCTTTGACCTTTTTGGTAATGGTGCAAGATCTGAGTTTAAGCGCCAAGTTCTGTCCTAACTACCTTGGCGACTGCTATAATTGGCAAAATATAGCAATGAGTAATGATATGTGAGAAGTAAGAACCTATTAGGACATAATAGTGTTAAATCCCTACAAATACACCCTTTTAGGGATTTAACACTGTTAAATCCTAGTTAATTAAATCAATTTAATTAGCAAAATATGGTCGACCCATGGCAGATAATACAGAACAATACGAATGGATTGTTAAAATCAAAGAAAATTTAGAAATTATTTTTGTT
>DLXW01000264.1:670-4282 GCA_003448685.1 Cyanothece sp. UBA12306 | reverse complement strand
GTCTGTCTAAACTCACCGGAAGGGACTATAGACTGCCAAGTGAGGCACAATGGGAATATGCTTGTCGTGGCGTGAGAACACCCCTAAATTTAGAAAAAGGCGAATCCTATCCACCCTTTCATTTTGGGGAAACCATTACAACAGATTTAACGAATTACCAAGGGTTTTCGGGTGGTGTGCGTGTTCGGGAGTTAATTAATATAGCTTAATTCTACATTCTAAATTCTGCATTCTTAATTGCGCGTAGCGCTCTGATGACTGTTTTAAAGTCGAGAAACTGGAAATCTTCTTAAGGATTTCCCTGAAAGTGTTTGATTTACCGTTACAATAAGCTACTGCAAACAGGCAACCTAAATTAGCATCACCGATAACCGAATTTTATAGCAAAGAATAACTATGGCAAAAGTTCTTGTATCCGATACCATTGATCAAGCTGGAATTGAAATCCTGTCTCAGGTAGCACAAGTAGACATTAAAACCGGACTACCAGCCGAAGAATTAGTCAAGATTATTCCCGAATATGATGCCCTAATGCTCCGTTCAGGAACCCGAGTTACTCAAGAAATTATTGAAGCAGGAACCCAATTAAAAATTATTGGCAGAGCAGGAGTTGGGGTCGATAATATTGATGTTAAAGCGGCTACCCGTCAAGGAATTGTAGTAGTTAATTCACCCGAAGGCAACACCATCGCCGCCGCCGAACACGCCCTAGCCATGATGCTATCCTTGTCTAGGCACGTTCCCGAAGCTAACCAATCAGTAAAAGCTAACAAATGGGAACGCAAGCGTTTTATGGGGGCGGAAGTCTACAAAAAAACCCTAGGAGTCGTAGGATTAGGGAAAATTGGCTCCCATGTAGCCAATGTGGGTAAAGCCATGGGCATGAAATTACTGGCTTTCGACCCCTTTATCTCTAAAGAACGCGCCGATCAATTGGGTTGTACCCTAGTAGATCTTGATTTACTCTTCTCAGAATCCGATTATATTACCCTACACGTCCCCAAAACCAAGGAAACCGCCCATCTAATTAATACAGAAGCCTTGGCTAAAATGAAACCCACCACCCGCATTATTAACTGCGCCCGTGGGGGAATTATTGATGAAGAAGCTTTAGCAGAAGCGATCGCCTCCGGTACCATTGCAGGAGCAGCCTTAGACGTGTTTGAAGAAGAACCCTTAGGAGAATCAAAACTACGGGACTTCGATAACGTCATTTTAACCCCCCATTTAGGTGCGTCTACAGCCGAAGCACAAGTTAATGTGGCCGTTGATGTGGCCGAACAAATTCGGGATGTTTTATTAGGTTTACCCGCCCGTTCAGCGGTCAATATCCCTGGTTTAACCCCCGATGTCATGGAGAAATTGCGCCCTTACTTACAATTGGCCGAAACTTTGGGCAATTTAGTAGGACAGTTAGCAGGAGGACGTATTCAACAGTTAACGGTAAAACTCCAAGGAGAATTAGCCACCAACAGGAGTCAACCCCTAGTAATAGCCTCCATTAAAGGATTACTGTCCCAAGCTTTACGGGAACGGGTTAATTATGTTAATGCAGAGATCGAAGCCCAAGAAAGGGGCATCCGGGTGATCGAAACTCGAGATGCTTCTCAGCGAGATTATTCGGGTTCTATCTATTTAGCTGCCCAAGGATCAATGGGAGAACATTCGGTAACAGGGGTTCTTTTAGGTGATGGAGAAATTCGCATTACCGATGTGGATGGCTTCCCTATTAATGTTCCCCCGAGTAACTATATGTTATTCACTGTCCACCGCGATATGCCTGGAATTATCGGCAAAATTGGCTCCTTACTCGGCAGTTTCAACGTCAATATTGCTAGTATGCAAGTGGGACGAAAAATTGTCCGTGGTGATGCAGTAATGGCTGTGAGTCTTGATGATCCCCTTCCCGAAGGATTAATCTCAGAAATTACCAAGGTTGATGGTATTAGGGATGCCTATACCGTTAAACTGTGACCTCCTCCCGACCCCGACCAGTGGGTACGGGGCGGGCTTCCCCATATCACTATGGGGCTTTCCTGCTTCTACGGTATCCTCTAGATCTTTCTAGACATAGCTTTTAAGTTTAAATCTTCGGCGAATATTATGTTTGCTTGGTCACAAAGATGATGCGCTACTTGATAATGAAAGTTCTTACGAATGTTGTAAATTTGTTCGTGTAGTCTAGCTACTTTTTGAATAGCTTTAACTCTATTTTTAGACCCTTTTTGTTTTTTCGATAATCTTTGTTGTAGCCATCGAAGCTTGCTTTGAAGTTCCACAAAAAACTTAGGTCTAGCTATTAATTCACTTTGAGAAGTAGTTAGAAATTTCTCCAAACCCAAATCAATTCCCAAGGATTTATAGCAGAAGTCAGAAGTCGTAGGGGCTTAATAATATTAAGCCCGTACAGAAGTCTCCAAGTAAAACTCGCTTGGGACAAGGGTTTAAGAGCCAAGTTCTGTCCTAACCACCTTGGCGACTGCTATACCTTGTGGCTTAGAAGATGGGATTTTGACATCTGATTGAATACAAATAACAGCAACCAACCAGAAGCTTTTTTAACTATCTGAACTTGTTTAACGACAAAGCCATCAGGAACTTCTCGGCGGTAAGCTAAACTGGATCTAGAGTAGGAAACTAGCGAGCATCTTTAATGTCCATTAGCTGGTGGGAAATTAGCGTTCTTTGTCACCCCAATTTGGAAGAATCCATTTTTTGGCGGTTAGACAAATTCGGCTGTTCAGGAACGGCCAGGGAAACTAAGGGTAAATCTTTTCTAATTCGCGCCTATTTTCCGAAAATGCAGGCTCAATCCTTGGATTTGGCTGCTTTATCTCTGTGGTTGAAACAGGATGCTTTACTCTTAGGATTTCCCCCGCCCTTAACCCGTTGGAAGTTAATTGATGATGAGGACTGGTCTAGTAGTTGGAAGGAACATTGGCAACCCACACCAGTAGGCGATCGCTTTCTGATTTATCCAGCTTGGTTAACTCCTCCCGAAGATAGCGATCGCTTAATTTTACGCCTCGATCCAGGGGCTGCTTTTGGTACGGGAACCCACGCTACGACCCAATTGTGTTTAGAGTCCTTAGAAATGCGTCTGATCAACCCCAAAAGCGAGATTACCATAGCTGATATTGGTTGCGGTTCGGGGATTTTATCGATTGGGGCTGTGTTATTGGGGGCTACTAAAATCTATGCGGTGGATATTGACCCTTTAGCCGTCAATGCAGCCCGTGGTAATCGCCATTTGAACCATATTCATCCTTCTACATTAATGATTAATCAAGGGAGTGTAGCAGAGGTTCTTGAATTGGCACCAGAAGGAGTCGATGGCATTGTTTGTAATATACTCGCTGAAGTAATTATAGATTTGATTCCCCAACTCACTGCTTTAGCTAAACCTAAAACTTGGGCGATTTTAAGTGGTATTTTGCTCGATCAGTCCCAAGCGATTTCTGATACCCTAGAACAACACGGTTGGATTGTGGCTACTCTTTGGAAACAACAAGAATGGTGTTGTATTCAAATTCGGCGTAATTAGCTGATGGGGCGATAACAAGGTTAAAATGGCGGCATCAGAATATTGAGAGCTTCCTCTAATCCTTAATA
>DLXW01000264.1:0-424 GCA_003448685.1 Cyanothece sp. UBA12306 | reverse complement strand
GTATATTTATCGTCAAGTATGTTAAACCCAAAGAAGCATCAACTGTCCTTGGGGTTCATGTCAGAACTTTGTCTCGATGGGAACAAGAAGGCAAAATCCAAGCCATTAAAACCCCATCAGGACAAAGACGCTATGATATCGAGTCCTACACAGGAAAATTCGTCTCACCAGCTAGAATTACCATTATTTACGCAAGAGTCAGCAGTAGAGTGCAAAAAGAAGACCTCGAAAGGCAGGTCGAAGCGATCAAAGAAAAATATCCCTCATCAGAAATTATCAGCTTCATTGGAGGAGGACTCAACTTCAAACGGAAAAAACTTCTTACCTTATTGGAACGAGTCATGTCAGGAACTATCGGAACAATTGTGGTCGCTCACAAAGACCGACTGGCTAGATTCGGTTTCGATTGGATTAACTGGTTCTG
>DLXW01000075.1 GCA_003448685.1 Cyanothece sp. UBA12306 | reverse complement strand
TGTCAATCACTCCTCCACATTAGCATCATCAATAGTTATGCTTGCCCTCTAAGCCGTCTTCGAGGGCTTAATATTGATAGGGAATGGTGCAATTATAAGCTTAAGATTTCCAATTAACCCAATCTTGGGGTTTGAGGAAAGTTTCGTATAATTCAGATTCGGGGGTATTGAGTTCAGGAGAATAACAATATTCCCAACGAACTAAAGGAGGCAATGACATTAAAATTGATTCGGTACGTCCATTAGTTTGCAGTCCAAAAATAGTCCCGCGATCATAAACTAAATTAAACTCAACGTAACGTCCCCGTCGATACAATTGGAATTGACGTTCTCTGTCTCCATATTGAGTATTCCGTCGTTGCTCAACAATTGGTATATAAGCAGGTAAAAAAGATCGTCCACAACTATTAACAAAAGCGAATATATCTTCCCAACTACGAGGTTTTAAAGGAGGTAATTGGTTACTATAGATTGCTGCTGCTTTATCTCCATGGGGACCACGATATAAAGGATCTATGCCATCTTGATAGTCAAAGAAAATACCCCCCACTCCTCGCATTTCTTGGCGATGTTTCAAGTAGAAATATTCATCACACCAGGGTTTAAATACAGGGTAATATTCAGAGTGATGTTGATCACACGCTTCTTTAAGGGTGCGGTGAAAATGAGTCGCATCTTCAGCAAAAGGATAATAGGGAGTTAAATCAATACCTCCTCCGAACCACCAAACAGGACCGGCTTCAAAATAACGATAATTAAGGTGAACTGTGGGGATATAAGGGTTACTTGGATGGAGAACCATGGAAGTTCCCGTGGCATAAAATCCGTGGCCAGCAGCTTCGGGCCGTTGCTTCAAAATAGAGGGAGGTAGTTCTTTACCCCACACCTCCGAAAAATTTACCCCACCCTGTTCTAAGACACCACCGTCACGGATAAACCGAGAACGTCCTCCTCCTCCTTCTTCCCGTTTCCAACTATCTTCGCGAAATTTACTTTTTCCGTCGACTTCTTCGAGTTTGGCACAGATTTGGTCCTGAAGGTCTTGCATGAACTTGCTCACCCTTTTTTGTGCATCCTGGGGTGGTAAAGAAGCTTTTTGAGAGGTTGTTGGATCAGTTGTCAAAGGAGTCATAATTGTCGAATTGAGTCTAAAATTTAATGTAACTTCAATGGAGCAGGTCGCATTGCAGTTTACTCTTAGATCAATCTACGACTTATCAGGTTATCTAGACTAGCCTTGACAAAGTATCTTAATATTTTAGTGGAAGTCAATCACCTTTGATTCCTCTTGTTTCTGATTATTTTCAACTTAAAATAGCTTATATTAGTAATTTGAGTTAATTGATAGTAATTTTCATTTGCATAGATTGAACCTTAAATATCGTTTAACTTCCCACACTCCCAACATTCACTCAACCGAAATACTGATACACCCAATTGAAAAGTGCTATGAGCGTGTCTTCACAATCCCAACCCCAATTACCCCCAACAGGTGCAATTACCCCTAAAACTGCCCTTAAAGCCACCACTGAGCAATGGTTTGAATACCCGATCAAAGTCCAACCCCATCATACTGATTACTCAGGTGCAGTGTGGCATGGAACCTATCTAACTTGGATGGAATCAGCCAGAGTCGATTATTGGCAATCAATGGGGATTGATTTCGCCGAATTAGTCAAATTAGGCTGTGATCTCCCTGTAGTTGAATTATCTTTGCGCTATCATCAAGCAATACGATTAGGACAGGAAATCATTGTTAAAACTCGCATGAATGAAATAGCGGGGGTACGGCTCAATTTTGATTATCGGATTGATTCCCCTAATGCTAAAGAATTGTATGTTAGTGGAAAAGTAACTTTAGTGGCCATCGATCTCGAAAAGGGAAAAATTATGCGTCAGCTTCCCCCTGCCGTCCAAGATATTTTGGTGAAATTAATTCAATCATAAATGTCTGAGAATTTCGACGATTTTCTGACGGAAAAATTGATCATTTTCTAGATACCATTTCCTGGCATTTTCCCCTAACTGTTGTTTGGTTTGATAATCCATCCCTAAAACTTCCTCTATTTTTTGTTCTAAAGATTCAGGATCAACATAATACTTGGTTCCTAATCTTAGTTTTTCTGTCCCTCTATACTGAGCTAATTTTCCCCTCTCAGGAGAGATTAGTTCATTCATTGGTGGGGCATCAGTCGTTATAACCACAGCTTTAGTGGTCATTGCTTCAACGATATAATGTCCAAAACCTTCGACTTCTGAAGGACACAGATGTACCCCAGAATTATTTTGATATTCTATTAGAATTTCAGGTTCTAAAAATTGAGTAATATATTCAATATTTTTAGCTCGAACATGAAAAGATTTAGCCTGTTGTCTAATTGTTAATACCGGCCATTCAGGATGCTTTGACCAAACTTCAATTAGGGTTTTAGTTCCCTTTTGTGAGGCATTACTTCCTGCTAAATGAAAAATTTTATCATAATCTTTAGTATATTTAGGATTAAATTGATCGACACTACTAAAGCTAGTAAATTCTGTTTTACAACCTAATTTATCAAAAATTTCTTGAGTTAATTTGGTGCAGCATAAAACGTAATCTATTTGTGGTAATAAAGAAAGTGAATTTTCTGCAAACCATTCAGGCATGGGAAGCAAACAATTGACTCGTGCATAGGGGAACCAAGCTGGTATAATATCTTGTATAAAAATATTAATATCATAGGGGGGTCTTTTCCTAAAGAAATTACTGGCAAATTTCTCTAAATATGTGCTAATTCGATGTATTTTATGTTCTAGAGAAGAATGTCCTACTTTGAAAAAAGAAACTCGGAAACCTGCTTTACGTAAAACTTCAGCTAAAATCAAACTACATCTTGTTAACCCATGTTGATTATCTATTGATATTATATTGATGTAATTCATTTTTTTATTTCTCTTTTTTTCAATTTATTTAGATAAAATTTATTGTTTAACAGACTTAATAGGTTGAGAATTTTTGAAGAGATGGGATAATTTTCGTTGAATAGATAAAACGGCTCTAATGGGTATTTCTACCAATTGAGCAATAATTAAATTCCAGAAATAGCCGTATTGGGGAAATCGCTTCAATAGTAACATTTCAGCAAAGACATAAAACCGTTTAGTTCTAGCAAATTCAGGGGGATTTTCTTCATCTCGAATTTGTTCAGGAAATGGTAAAAGATGGCCAATTATTTGTCCTTTTTGATAAAATTTAGCTTGAATAAATAAGCCTAAAAGTCGATCAAGACACCAAAAAGGAACATACTTAACAATTGGCTCGATCTTCATTGTTTCAATAATATCTTGCACAGATTCCTGAACAATTGTATTTTTCCAAATTTTTTTGTCAAAATTTTCTGTATGTCGTCCATGATGATCTTTTCTGATACTAAAAAAACATAAGGGATTGAATTTGTTATCTACAGGAGCAATGGGAATTTCTTGTAAATAAAAATCATCTTTATCCCCCAGTTTTTTACCAGATTTACTATATTGATAAATTTCAATTTCTTCAAGATTAGGAATATCACTCCAAGGACTTGACAAACCTTCTTTATCTCCAAAAACAAAGCTCTTTTTAATCAATCTTAAAACCCAACTGTCAGGAAATCTTTTAAAATAGCGAAGAACAAATTCTAGTATTTCTGGGTTGAGATATTCATCACAATTAATACTTAAAACATATTGACCAGAAGCATTAATCAAAGCGGTCATTCTTTGAAAAATTTCCCCCCTAAAAACACTATTAATTTGCTTTAATCGAGGCTCATCAAGAGGATACTTTTCCATCCCAGGGGGATGAACTAAAATAAATTCAACTTCTCCTTTAACCTTCAATAGCTCAGTAATCCAATGGTCTGAAAAATTTTCCCTGGTGGGACTAATAATAGAGAGAATAGGTTTAGACATTTTATTATCAGTATAAAGTTACTTTAAATTATTCCTAATTCGGATAAACGTTCAATAGTGCTTTGTTGATTATTAACAAAATGTTGTCTTTCAATTGTACCATTGACCATAGTATTAGCAGGATAAAAATGGGAATTATCATACCCTAAAGTATAGATCTGCGAACGATGACGCGCTAAGAGATTTTTCATACCCGACTGACGACGATAGCGTCGTAGGGAATGGAGATCAATATCAGCATAAGCAGCTATACTTTCTCCGGTATCAGTTTCGGACAAAACTAAACCTCGATAGTCAATAATTTTTGATCCCCCATCCACCGAAGAAGAAGCAATAGCAGTTCCTACAATTCCGGCTGTATTGCAAGAGATAATATAGGCCATATTTTCTACTGCGCGACAAGTTTTAGCCGCTTCTTTTGGAGATCGGGCGTTACCATAAATTTCTGAGGTAGGATGGAGGAAAATTTCTGCTCCCCTCATAGCCAAACAACGAGCAACTTCAGGAAAAAGAATTTCATCAGAGGCGATCGCTGCTAAATTACCAATAGAAGTTTTTGCCACTGGAAAAATTCCTTCAATACCATATAATTCCAAATAGCGGTCTAAAACATCGTGAGGGGTGGGAGAAAACAGGGAATTAAGTCGTCGGTAGCGCAACACCATGTTACCGCTAGGAGCAAAAATAAAACAATTTTGGAAGTATAAATGGGGAAAGTTCGGATCATTTTCATAGGCATTTCCGGCTAAAAAAATTTGATGTTTAACCGCAATATTAGCTAGATCATCATACAGAGGATCAGACATCTCCAAAGCAGCCTTTTGTGACCAAACAGCGATCGACTCTCCTTGAGGAAAACTGGTCAATACGTATTCAGGAAGCAGAACCAGACGACAATTAGAGCCAATAAAAGCCTTAGCTGCAGCAATTTGTTGTCCGATACGAGCGATGGTTTTTTTGATTAGCGATCGCGCCTCATCACGATTTTTGGACTGATTAACTGCATGGCAGGTAACTTGTAGAGATAAAGCGATAAATGAATCTAACTGTTGAGCCTGATTTTCCATAAAATTTTTTGACTTTAACAATTCAAATCATAAAACAATCTTCTGACTTCTGACTTCTGACTTCCTAACTTCCGAGTGCTAAATTCTCAAATAGAGACGAGACTGCAAAAATATACCCATCATCCCAGGTTCGGAAAACTGCACTACCAAAGATTAACCGATTACCTTCACTATAGATATAAGTATCTGAACTGACATGATTCTATGTATTGATGATTTTTATTAAAGTTCAGCATCGCATAGCCCTTATATTTACCTTGGAGAAGCATTAATATGGGAAAAATCGTTGGTATTGACTTAGGAACCACCAACTCTTGTGTGGCAGTGATGGAAGGAGGAAAACCCACTGTTATTGCCAATGCAGAAGGTTTTCGCACCACCCCTTCCGTAGTTGCTTATGCCAAAAACGGCGATCGCTTAGTAGGACAAATTGCTAAGCGTCAAGCGGTAATGAACCCAGAAAATACCTTTTATTCCGTTAAACGCTTCATCGGACGTAAACACAGCGAAGTTAATACCGAAACCACCGAAGTATCTTACCGTGTTGACAAAGATGGCAATGGCAACGTTAAGTTAGATTGTCCGGCCCAAAGCAAACAGTTTGCACCCGAAGAAATTTCTGCTCAGGTTTTGCGCAAATTGTTAGATGATGCCAGTAAATACCTAGGAGAAACCGTTACAGAAGCCGTTATTACCGTTCCTGCTTATTTTAATGACTCCCAACGTCAAGCCACCAAAGACGCGGGTAAAATTGCCGGAATTGAAGTAAAACGTATTATTAACGAACCTACTGCCGCATCTTTGGCCTATGGGTTAGATAAAAAGAGTAATGAAACTATCTTAGTGTTTGACTTGGGTGGTGGTACTTTTGACGTTTCCATCCTCGAAGTAGGGGACGGAGTATTTGAAGTTTTGGCCACTTCTGGAGATACCCATCTTGGAGGAGACGACTTTGATAAAAAGATCGTAGATTTCTTAGCAGAAGATTTTAAGAAAAACGAAGGAGTTGACCTCAGACAAGATAAACAAGCCTTACAACGCCTCACAGAAGCCGCAGAAAAGGCAAAAATCGAATTGTCTGGCGTTACCCAAGCTGAAATTAACCTTCCCTTTATCACTGCTACCCAAGAAGGCCCTAAACACCTTGATACCACCCTCACTCGAGCTAAATTTGAAGAACTATGTTCTGATTTAATTGACCGTTGTGGCATTCCCGTACAAAATGCCATGAAGGATGCCAAACTCAGCAATAGTGATATTGATGAAGTGGTTTTAGTGGGAGGTTCTACTCGTATTCCCGCAGTACAAGAAGTTGTTAAAAAGATCTTAAACAAAGAACCTAACCAAGGGGTTAACCCTGATGAAGTGGTTGCTGTTGGTGCAGCTATTCAAGGGGGTGTCTTAGCAGGAGAAGTTAAAGACATCTTACTTCTTGATGTAACTCCTCTATCCCTTGGGGTAGAAACTCTCGGTGGTGTGATGACCAAAATTATTCCCCGTAATACCACTATTCCTACCAAAAAATCTGAGGTCTTTTCAACTGCCCAAGATGGACAAGCAAATGTGGAAATTAGTGTCCTGCAAGGGGAACGGGAAATGTCGAGAGATAACAAGAGTTTAGGAACTTTCCGTCTTGATGGTATTCCTCCTGCACCCCGTGGTGTTCCTCAAATTGAAGTAACCTTTGATATCAATGCTGATGGTATCCTCAATGTTACAGCTAAGGACAAGGGAACAGGCAAAGAACAGTCAATTAGTATTACTGGGGCCTCTACCTTACCTGATACTGAAGTTGAGCGTATGGTTAATGAAGCGGAAGCTAATGCTACTGCTGATAAGGAACGTCGAGAAAAAATTGACCGCAAAAATGAGGCTGACTCCTTAGTTTACCAAGCAGATAAACAACTCAAAGAATTGGGTGATAAAGTACCTGCTGCTGATAAAACTAAGGCTGAGGAATTGATTAGTAAACTCCGAGAAGCTATTGGTAAAGACGACGACGAAACTATCAAAACTGCTTTGCCAGAGTTACAACAACTTCTTTATAGTATTGGTACTAATGTCTATCAACAAGCAGGTGGACCTACTCCTCCCGATGGCACTGCACCTGGTGGAGATGAAGGTGCTAGTTCTGGCGGTTCTACCGATGGCGGCGATGATGTTATTGATGCCGAATTTTCGGAAACTAAATAACTAATTGTTTGACCTAATTTCGGTTAGTTAATTAGATTTAAGGAGCGTATTAACTAAGTTTTCAAGTAGTGTTTGGAAAGGGGATTTAAGCCCCTTCCTAAACATTTTTTGTCTTAAAAATGCAGGGTTTTAGACCTAACTTTTCTGATAATTGACTTTCCTTAAAACCCAGATTTCGTACTTTTATTCAATAAGGAATTAACCCTAGTAGTCCTAAAAATTGACTCGGTACAAAATCCGAAACCGACGAAAGTATTCTCGCAGAACCAACAATAATTGCCATTCCTACCAGATAGCCTAAAGCCACACTAGATTTTGGCTGGACAGAATTGGACAAAAACACAATGAGAAGCAGTAAATTTTCAAAATTAGTCGCAATGAAGCTGATGACAGTCACAGCCACTACTATCAAAATATTAGTCATTGCTCACCTGAAGACCAGAATAGGTGGGGAC
>DLXW01000005.1:4329-4715 GCA_003448685.1 Cyanothece sp. UBA12306 | reverse complement strand
ACCCTACTTAATGTTTTGTTGATAAACACTATATTAAAGTTCTGCCCTAACTGTAAATTGATAATCTCCGCCAGGTTCTAATTGATAATCACAGTGTTCTAAAAATCGCCCCAAAGGTTCATAAATTAAGGCCCTTCCTAGGGTTGGTTGCACCAATAAACGCCCCCGTCGAAAATGCCATTTAAACCGCCATTGATATTGGGCTGCCCTAACTTCTCCCTCAATTTGGCCTTGTTGCCAAGACTGTTGAGTAATTCGGACATAAGCAATGGTTTCGGGTAGACGTTGAGAACTCACGGTTAGTTTAACCTTTAATGGTTTTAAGTCTTAAAAATAACAAATCTCTTTTTTGTTGTCAGTTAAACCATAATAGAAGTAGGCAACTG
>DLXW01000005.1:3943-4111 GCA_003448685.1 Cyanothece sp. UBA12306 | reverse complement strand
TTAGGCAACTGTAAGTATTGAAGATCAATGTCTCAAGTCGGCTGGAATCAATATTGGAAACCTGATGATTTAGAGGAAGCCATTCTTAGTTTTGAAGCTATTCAGGAAGAAATTAACTATAATCAAGCCCAGAATGCCCTGAGAGGCCTAGTTAATAACTTAGATTTA
>DLXW01000005.1:994-3687 GCA_003448685.1 Cyanothece sp. UBA12306 | reverse complement strand
AATAACTTAGATTTAAGTTTATCTGAACAAAAGGGACTCGAAGCCCAATTAAATCATCTAACAGCCATGTTAGAGAAATTAGAACAGTCGGTGGTTCAAATAGCTGCTTTTGGCATGGTGGGACGGGGGAAGTCTTCTGTTTTGAATGCCCTGTTAGGTCAACCTATTTTTCAAACTGGGCCTCTTCATGGAGTAACGAGAACTGTAGATCACGCTAATTGGCAAGTTAACCCAGATGATACCTATCAAGGGGTTCAAAGACTGGCATTATCAGGGTTGGGTAATTCTCAAATACAGTTGATTGATACCCCTGGAATTGATGAAATAGATGGGAAAACCAGAGAACTAATGGCACATGAGATGGCCAGACAGGTAGATTTGATTTTATTTATCATCTCTGGAGATATGACTAAAGTTGAGTATCAAGCCTTATCCCAATTGCGCGAAGCTGGAAAACCGATGATTTTGGCGTTTAATAAGATTGATCAATATCCTGAAGCCGATCGCTTGGCTATTTATCACAAGATTCGAGATGATCGGGTTAAAGAGTTATTGTCTCCTGATGAAATTGTCATGGTGGCAGCTTCTCCTTTAATAACCGAAGTGATACAAAAGGAAGGGGGGCAGCTAAAAAGACAACGTAAGCGGGGAAAACCGCAGATAGAAGCCCTTAAATTAAAAATTATCGAAATTTTGCATCGAGAGGGTAAATCTCTCGTAGCCCTCAATACTATGCTGTATGCTTCGGAAGTTAATGAACAAATTGTTGACCGTAAGCTGATAATTCGGGAAGAAGCAGCTAACAAATTGATTCAGAAAGCAGTGATGACGAAAGCGATGGCGATCGCCCTTAATCCTGTGACGGTGGTGGATTTATTGACGGGTGCAGTAGTGGATGTGGCGATGATTTTGGCCCTATCTCATCTGTATGGGATGGCGATGACGCAACAGGGGGCGATCGCTTTGTTACAAAAAATTGGGGTGAGTATGGGGGGTATTAGTGGCAGTGAATTTTTGGCTTCTTTTGGTTTAAGTTCTCTTAAAGGTTTGCTAGGACTAGCTTCACCGATCACGGGGGGAATTTCTTTGGTTCCTTACTTTTCTATTGCTATTACTCAAGGGGGAGTGGCGGGGGGTTCTTGTTATGCGATCGCACAGGTAACTAAAAAGTATTTAGCTAATGGGGCCTCTTGGGGACCAGAGGGTCCAAAAACTGTGGTTAAAAGTATTCTTTTGTCTTTGGATAAAACATCTATTTTAAATCGAATTAAGTGGGAATTGGGGTCAAAATTGAAACGGAGTTAATTGAGAATTAAACTACTTAGAAGACTCTATCTTGAATGTCGCAAGAGGACTCCCGCTAAACCTGTACTCAGGTTAGCGGTGAGACGGGCGGTATAAACGCCTGGCAAAGCACAGGCGACACGCCCTCATGAATTGCGACCAATAAATAAACCGACCGTAGGGAGTCCTTATTTCTTAGGGGAATGTTGGTTTTCAACATAATTCTTAAGTTGTTCAACGGTAACACCTCCACAACTAGCTACAAAATAAGAGCCTGTCCAAAAATAAGGTTTTCCATAAAAGTATTTCTGAGACAAGTCAGGGTTTTCCTTACGAATCAACCTACTACTAACAGTTTTTAAATTACCGATTAAAGTTGATAAAGGTTGATCCGGTTTGTAATCAATGAGCAAATGAACATGGTCAGACTCACCATTGAATTCTAGCAATTGACAATCCCATTTATGTAAAGTGTCTTTAAAGATTTCTTGAAGTCTAGACACGATAGGTTCACTGATAGCCTTTCTTCTGTATTTGACGACCAAAATAATATGAGCGTTAAGTCGATAGACTGACCTAAAGCCTTTATGATAAGGACTTGACATATTAAAGCGTTAAGTGTTAGAATTCCTAAGATAGCACAAAGCTAGGTCGAAAGCCATGTTCAACGTCTTCAAAGTCAGAATTTACCCAAATCAGCAGCAAGAAATTGCTTTAAATAAGAATTTAGGCTGTGCCAGATTTGTGTGGAATTACTACTTAAATAAGACGAACAGTCAGTATCAAGAAACAGGAAAAGGGATGACTTATTGCCAGATGGCAAAAGACCTCACCCAACTGAAAAAAAATGCTGATTATGAATGGTTAGCTGAATCAACGGCGGCGACTTTACAACAAGCCCTAAAAAACTTGGAATCTGCCTTTAAGAATTTCTTTGAAAAGAGAGCTAAATTCCCTAAGTTTAAAAGTAAACATAAAAAACAATCAATCCGTTATCCTGAAAGTTGCTCCCTAAAAAACAAAGGTTTAAAACTCCCCAAATTGGGGATTGTTAAAGCTAAACTGTCAAAAAAGATTGTAGGAAAGATTAAGTCCGTGACAGTTTCAAAAACAAGTACGGGGAAATATTTTGCCTCCATTTTATTTGAATCTGACGATTTAATCATCAATAAAAACGAATTAGTTTCAGGGGTTGATTTAGGTTTATCTAGTCTAGTGACAGTTTTTGATGGGGAAACTACTTATAAAGTAGACCCAATTAAACCAACCAGAAAATATGCCAAAAGATTAAAAAGGAGACAACAAAAATTATCTCGTAGAGTTAAAGGCTCTAACAATCGAAGAAAAGCGATTAAAGAAGTCGCTCTTGTTCATGAAAAAATCACTAATACCCGAAAAGATTTTCTCCA
>DLXW01000005.1:0-713 GCA_003448685.1 Cyanothece sp. UBA12306 | reverse complement strand
TACAAGCTAGAAAGAGAGGGGGGTAAACTTGTTCAAGTTGACAGATTTTATCCGAGTACAAAAATCTGTTCTTGCTGTGGATTTAAGAATAATTTGATAGATTTAAGCGTCAGAGATTGGATTTGTCCACAATGTCAAACTCATCATGAGCGAGACGAAAACGCAGCGAAAAATTTAAGAACAGAAGGGTTAAGAATACTGGCAACAAATACCGATGGGCAGTCGGAACTTCAAGCTTGTGGAGAGACTGTAAGACTCGTTAGTGCTTGCACTAAAAAGCAGGTTTTGAGTGAATCAAGAATCTCCCGCTACATTGCCTGATTCTATTAGCGGCGAGAGTGTCAATACATTAGTAGGGATGACTTCAAAGATAACTTTAAATGGCTCATCAAATTTATCTTGCAGCGTTTTTTCAATGATCTGAATTTCCTGGGACTTAATCGGACGAGAAGCTCTAACTTTAACAAGCACAATAGCCGGTTTTTTATTCCAAAAACAAGAACTTAGAGTGAGGATAAAAAAATTTTTATCAAAGAGGGATTCTTCCATTAAAGATTCCCTCAATTTAAGAATAGGAATTGCTCCCAAACCTAAGTTTTTAATAATTTGCCAAGTCCTTTGCATAACTTAATCAAATAGTTTTTTAGTTATTGAATCAAAAACAAGTTAAGTATCCAAGGCTGAAGCAAGCTTACCGAAAATTTGGGTTTAAA
>DLXW01000218.1 GCA_003448685.1 Cyanothece sp. UBA12306 | reverse complement strand
GGTCTTCTTGGGGGAAAATTTGATTTTCTTGCACTAATAGGCTGATTTTTTTGCCCAGACGAGCTAAATTTTGAGCTAGTTCAATTCCCAGAGGAGTTTCTGCAAAAATAATTAACTCTTGGGGAAGAGTATCTAAAGATAGAGTTTCTGGGGTTAAATAATTAACTTGAGAAAGTCCAATAATTTGAGGAATATTAGGAATAGAACCAGTAGCAATTAGATAATTTCTCGCCCTTAATTTTCTACTGGGTAAGACAAATGCTTGTTGAGGAAGACGACAAAATTCTCCAGATTCAAAGACTACATCTACCCCCATTGCTGCTAACCTTATCGGAGAATATTGTTCTTGTAGATTTATTGTTACTTGTTGAGACCAAGTCTGAATTTGAGTTAAATTAAGATTAGATGGAGATAGGTTTTGATTGATAACCCATTGTGTTAGGATTTTCCATTGCTGTTCAAGATTAGTAAAATGGCTTAGGGTATAGCGATCAATCTCTGTATAATGACAATCTTCCTGTTTCTTTTCTCCTACAACCCAAGCAATACGTCCTTTGAGTTTAGCTGCTTCTAAGGTAGCATAAGCAGCTTCTGGGGTATTACCAATTACAACAAGATCGTAGTCTAAAGCCATTTTATAACTAAGATTAACTAGATATATAGTATATTATTCCTTAAAACACAAAAAAATGACAATTACTACCATTAATAATCAGTAGAAACAACTCTATGACAAGAATTTTAAGCGTTAGTTAGAAGGAATTTTTATAAGGTTTAAGCCCAGAAAATGGTATAACTTAAATTTTGAGAACTTAATTTTAATCAACAAAATAAATAATTTGCTGTAAAAATAATAGTTTAAAAAGTAATGTTAGCTTGTTATTATTGTACTTAATTAATAGGAAAATATCAAATACCTAAATATCTTAAAAGTTTGCTTTATCTAATTTTTTAACATATTATTTATGAAAATGCTAGAGTTACAAAGTAAAGCCGTCCTCCAAGGAACGGGTAAAAGAACCAAATTTTCCGATGAAAACACTATTCTCCCTTCCAGATATCCCATCTTGTGCTTGGAAACGTCCCATCGGGAAAGCATGGGACAACCCCTATAAAGTACGCTACGCTAGCAATTTAGACGATGGACCCAACCACGGGATGCCCCTTGGTGGTTTTGGGGCTGGTTGTATTGGCCGTTCCCCTTCTGGAGATTTTAACCTGTGGCATCTCGATGGAGGTGAACACGTTTTCCGCAACATACCCTCGTGTCAGTTTAGCATCTTTGAGCAGCCAGAAGGTGAAGATGCCCAAGTTTATGCCTTATCTACCCAAACTCCTGAAGATGGAACCCTTTCGAGTTGGAACTGGTATCCTGCTGAAAAAGGAACCTATCAGGCCCTTTATCCTCGTAGTTGGTATCAGTATCAAGGAGTCTTTAAAACCCAATTAATCTGTGAACAATTCTCTCCTATTATTCCTAATAATTATCAAGAAACTAGCTACCCCATTGGTATATTTGAATGGACTGTCCATAACCCCACAGATAAACCCATTACCCTCAGTATTATGGTAACCTGGCAAAACATTGTGGGATGGTTTACTAATGCTATTAAATCTCCCGAAATTACGGTTAGGGATGATGGAAGTCCTGAATATGAATATCAACCTAGATGGGGACATAGTACAGGTAATTTTAATCAATGGGTTCAAGATAATTTTCGAGTTGGTTTTATCCTTAATCGTATTCAACCCCATGACCAAGTACAAGAAGGAGAAGGACAGATATGTATTGCCAGTGTTACTAACCCTAGTGTAGAAGTTTTTTATCTAGGAAAATGGAATCCCAATGGTGATGGTTCTCAGGTTTGGGATGATTTTGCTATGAATGGTTCCCTACCTGATAAAGAAGATGAAACCCCAGCAGAACCTGGAGAACAAATTGCCGTAGCAATGGCCATTCGCTTTACCATCCGTCCAGGAAGAATTAAAAAAATTCCCTTCATTTTAGCTTGGGATTTACCCGTCACAGAATTCGCCCAAGGAGTGCAATATTATCGCCGCTATACTGACTTTTTTGGTCGTAATGGACAGAATGGTTGGGCAATGGTCAGAACTGCTTTAAAACATTCTGATGTTTGGTATGAAAGAGTGGCAGAATGGCAATCTTCTATTTTAAAAAGGGATGACTTACCTGACTGGTTCAAAATGGCTTTATTGAACGAATTATACTTACTAACCGCAGGGGGAACATTATGGACAGCAGCCTCAGAAAATGACCCTGTAGGACAATTTGGAGTCCTTGAATGTTTGGATTATTGTTGGTATGAAAGCTTAGATGTTCGTTTGTATGGTTCCTTCGGATTAATGATGCTTTGGCCTAGGATAGAAAAATCCGTTTTAGAAGCATTTGCCAGAGCAATTCCTACCTCTGATAATACCCCCAGAATTATTGGTTATAACCAAGCACAAGCTATTCGTAAAGCGAAAAGAGCAACCCCCCACGATTTAGGTGCGCCTAATGAACATCCTTGGGAAAAAACTAACTATACTAGCTATCAAGATTGTAACCTTTGGAAAGACTTAGGGAGCGATTTTGTTCTGCAAGTTTATCGGGATTATTTATTAACAGGTTCAGAAGATATTGAGTTTTTATGGGAATGTTGGCAAGCTATTACAGACACTTTGGACTATCTCAAGACTTTTGATCTAGATAATGATGGCATTCCCGAAAATTCAGGTGCACCTGATCAAACTTTTGACGATTGGAAATTACAAGGTATTAGTGCCTATTGTGGAGGGTTGTGGATAGCTGCCTTAGAAGCTGCTATAAAAATTGGAAAAATTCTCTTAGAAAACCCCTCTAATAATGAAGAATTACATCCAGAAAATTATCCAAAATCTATGGAAAATAGCATGAAAATTTATCAGGATTGGTTGCAAAAGTCTCGTGCAATTTATCATAATACTTTATGGAATGGAGAATATTATCAACTTGATAGTCAAAGTGGTTCTGATGTGGTGATGGCAGACCAATTGTGTGGTCAATTTTATGCCCGTTTATTAGAATTACCTGATCTAGTAGAAAATCAATATATAGAGTTAGCTTTAACCAAGGTTTATCAAGCTTGTTTCTTGAAGTTTCAAAACGGAAAATATGGGGCAGCTAATGGCATGAAACCCGATGGAACCCCCGAAGATCCTAACTCAACCCATCCTCAAGAAGTATGGACAGGAATTAATTTTGGTTTAGCCGCATTTTTATTACAAATGGGACGAAAAGATGAAGCCTTTAAACTAACTGAAGCAGTAGTCAAACAAGTTTATGAAAATGGCTTACAATTTCGTACTCCTGAAGCAATAACTGCAGTAGGAACTTTCCGCGCTTCTCATTATCTAAGAGCAATGGCTATTTGGGGAATTTATGGAGTATTAACCAATTTTTGTCCCTGATAATTTTTTAGAGAATGGGTATTGTTCATCAATAAAATTATGTTAATTACTGTCTTAAAAATTCATAGAATAATCTGATTCTTTTAATCTAATGTTTATTACTGTTAGTCAAGATACCTTAAACCTAACTCCAGGCAGTGAGGTTATGCTACAACATAAAACCTGGAAAGATTATGAAAAATTTCTAGAAATTCGCCAAGAAAAATCCCTGCCAAAAATTTATTTTAATGCTAAAACTCAAAAAATTCATCTTATGTCACCATTGCCAAGTCATGGAAAACGTATTGATATACTTAGGGATTTAGTCAAAAGTTTACTACGAAGACAGGGAAAAGATTGGGACTGTTTTGATCCTATTACTCTTAAATATTTTAACTTAGCAGGAGTCGAGCCTGATACCTGCTTTTATGTTGATAATCGAGAAGCAATTTTAGGTAAAGAAAAAATTGATTTAGCCATTGATCCTCCCCCAGATTTAGCCATAGAAGTTGATTTTACTTCTTTAACTAATATAGAAACTTATCAAGCTTTAAAAATCCCAGAATTATGGATTTATTGCCAATCTAAATTATTTATCTATCTATTTCAAAAAGAAAACTATCAAGAAAGTTCTACAAGTTTGATGTTTTCTAGAATTAATGTCAAAGATATTTTGCCGAAATATATTGAATTAGCTTGGAATAAAGGATCTAGTATAGCCTTGCGAAAATTTGAACAAGATACCGTAATCTAAATCTGATTATGCAAGACCTTTTCAAAAAAAGAAGCAACAAAATAATATAAAATCCTGTTAAATACCATAGGTTAAGATAAGGTGTGCAGGGGAGGTGGA